>JAYVXJ010000654.1:0-14493 GCA_043785285.1 Chitinophagaceae bacterium | reverse complement strand
TCACTTCCATTATGCGTGGAGCAAGCTGGGCGGGCTCCAGGGGCAACTGTCTGTTGTACTTTTCACCTGCGGGAATGCTGCCAAACCATTTTTCTGCAAGTGCCAATGCCTGATCTGTCTTTATATTACCGGCAACCACCAGGATGGCATTGGCGGGGCAATAGTGTTTGAAGAAGAATCGTTTTACGTCGCTCAGCTTTGCCTTTTCAATATGCGATAGTTCTTTCCCAATAGTCATCCACCGGTAAGGATGTACTTTGTAGGTAAGTTCCCGCAGTTTGAACCATACATCTCCATAGGGACGGTTAATATAATGTTCCTTGAATTCTTCTGAAACCACTTTGCGTTGCACAGCCAGACTTTTTTCACTAAAAGCCAGGGATAGCATCCGGTCGCTTTCCAACCAGAAAGCGGTTTCAATATTCTCGGCGGGAAGCTGAATATAATAATTGGTCAGATCGTTGGTGGTAAATGCGTTATTCTCTCCACCTGCCATTTGCAGCGGGGTTTCAAAATCAGCAATATTTACGGATCCGCCGAACATCAGATGCTCAAATAAATGGGCAAATCCGGTCTGGCCGGGGTCTTCATCACGCGCGCCTACATCGTATAAAACGTTCAGCACGGCCATGGGGGTGGAATGGTCTTCGTGCACGACGAAACGCAAACCATTGTTTAACGTGAATTTTTTAAATTGAATTGGCATGGATTATTCTTTCGTTTCCGTTGAGAAGAACGTGCAAGTTAATAAGACTTCAATAACCCGGAAGGAAAGATTTACATGATGCTTTTTATTTTCATGCTCAATTCCATCAGACCTTCCGGCCTGCTGATCAGGAATTTTATTTTATCTCCCACGTTTTGCATCATGGATTTATAGAGCTGGAGATTCTGAGACATATTATTGTTCACGCCAATGACCACATCGTCAACTTTGAAACCGGCTAAATCTGCAGGAGAACTTTTCATTACGTCCCCCACCCGGATCTGTCCATCGGTCCAGTATAAACCCAATCCGGAATAAGAATAATCAAAGGGATCGCGGAAATGGGTATTCGGAGTGAGGTAGAACGTCTTTTTATCGTAGTTCAGAATAATGTTAAATCTGCGCAGCACATCGTTTCCAATCAAACCGGCGAGGTAGGGATAAGAGGTAATATTATATTGATCCTCAAAAATATGGGTGGGAACATTCCGGAAGCGGTAAGGTCCGAACCTGAATTCTTTCATTGTTGTGATTTTCATATTGGCTTTGCCACCCATTCCCTGGGCCTGTGTAGGGAACATCTTTTTATCGCTACGGAAAATGGCACTGTCGCTTGTGAAATCGGATGAAAGCAGGAGGCAAAGCCCGGCCCCGGTATCGAAATAAAATCGGCAATGACTTTCTTTTACATCCCGGATGTAGCCGCTCTCTATAGGTATATTTACAATGGCCGGCTTCAAATAAAATCCGCCCCTGGGATATTTTATATTACCCCTTGTATAAATGGAAACCAGACTGCTGTCGTAGTCAATCTTCACGATGTATTTCGAAAAAAAGCTATACCCGATTATCCCATCTATCCTGTCCCCATATACACTACTCAGCACTTCATAATCACTAACATGAAGGTTGAGGCTGTCCACATCAACACTCCCGATATGCAAGGTTTGATCTTTTATAAATTTCACTTTCCGGATGCCACCAATTCCAATGATGTATTTATCAGATGGCGTGGGAACAATATTTAGTCTTATACAAGTGGTTGAATCCAAAGAAATGCCTCCGCTTCCGGTATCCAGAATAAAATTGAGTGTGTCGGGATAGCCTTCCAGCCTGACTTTGATCACCACCACGCCTCCGGTAAATGTGGTAAAGGGAACCTGTGTCAGAAATAGGGAGCGCGTGGACGCAGCGGGTTTCTGAGCGGAAGCAAAAAGACAAAATAAAAATAATAGTAAAAATAAGGGGATGAATTTCCGGGATAAGCGGGACGACACAGGTAGGTTAGTATGGTAGTTGATGTTCATAGCAAAGGGAATAGATAAATCTACATTATTTTTACATGGGGTCCTTGTCACTCATATAAATTATGGAAGTAAAAAAGGGCTGCCATACCTTTGCAGATTCAATAAGCACAGGGAGCATGGATTTGTTAAACGTATATTCAAAAGCATTGAACTTCGGTTTTTTAACGGTTGAAGAGGGATCTGCACTTTTCAGACAAGCTCCGTTGACGGAACTGATGTATATAGCCGATGAACTTCGGAAAAAGCAGGTTAACCATGGAAAAGTGACCTGGCAGATTGATCGGAATGTAAATACCACCAATGTGTGTATTGCCAATTGTAAATTTTGTAATTTTTATAGAATACCAGGTCATCCCGAAGCCTATATAACCGATATCGAAACGTATAAAAGAAAAATTGAGGAAACATTTCGTTGGGGCGGAGATCAGTTATTGTTGCAGGGTGGTCATCACCCTAAGCTTGGATTAGATTTTTATACCAGCTTATTCCGCGAATTAAAATCACTTTACCCGCAATTAAAACTGCATACCCTTGGGCCGCCGGAAATAGCGCATATCTGCAAACTGGGAAAAAAAACGCATCGGGAGGTGATCAAGGCACTACGGGAAGCTGGAATGGATTCCCTGCCGGGAGCAGGTGCGGAAATATTGGTAGACAGGGTAAGGCGGTTGGTAAGTAAAGGAAAATGTGGGGCCCAGGAATGGCTGGATATCATGCAGGAGGCCCATCAGCAGGGTATCAGTAGTTCTGCAACCATGATGTTTGGCCATGTGGAAACCATTGAGGAAAGAGTTGAACACCTGGTGAAGATCAGGGAAGTACAGGCTATGAAACCCGCTGATGCCAATGGATTCCTGGCATTTATACCCTGGACTTTCCAGGATGCCGATACCCTGCTGGCCAGAATTCGCGGGGTTCACAATCTGACAACTCCGGAAGAATATATCCGGATGATTGCCCTGAGCCGCATCATGCTGCCCAATATTAAGAACATCCAGGCTTCCTGGCTCACCGTAGGGAAGGAAACGGCCCAGATTTGTCTCCATGCCGGCGCCAATGATTTTGGGAGTATTATGCTGGAAGAAAATGTTGTTAGCGCTGCCGGGGCACCTCACCGGTTCACCAGTAAAAGTATTCAGGAAGCCATTAAAGAAGCTGGATTCGAGCCTCAGTTGCGAAATCAGCAATATGAATTCAGGGATTTGCCTGTTGTGATGGAGGAACAGGTGATTGATTATTAATATGTATTTATTTCCATGAACAGGGCTTAAAAGGGAAGTATAGGGGATAACCCTTAGCCCTGGGGGGAAGATTGAATTTTTTCCACATCGGATAAGTTAAAATCAACATTTCTGCGTTAAAAGAGGGAATCCTTTACCATGCAGAGCCCCTTCCGAAAGCTAGTCCGCATATCTATTGTTTTATTTGCCATTGTTCTGTTATGTAATTTCTTCGGGTATTACCTGGTACAGAAGAAATCTGCTGAGAACGAGGAATTTATAACTGCCCGGGTCATTTCAGGGCGGCAGCAAACCCTCAGTCAGGTTATTGCCAAACAGGTGGCCATCATTGAAGGCTCGGTTTACGGATACACAGAAACCCAGCATGTAAGAGATAGCCTGGCCATATCACTGATTGCGTTTCGCGATCAGCAGGAAAAATTGCAGGCAAAAATGGATCATTCCAAAATGCCGCTTCCTGCGCCCGTTTTCAAAGTCCGCTTGTTATTTTCCTATATCAATCCATATTACGAGGGGATTATTACCATAGCCCGGGAAGTAGCTGTGGAAGACTCCCTGATGCTCCATATAAATAAACGGATTTACCTGCAGCAATTACTGGAAAACGAAGCCAGGTTCCTTCCTCTTATGAAAGAAATCACGGCCCAGTACACCCAGATCCTCAATGAAAAAACCCAGGAGGCTTCAGCCATAGAAGCAGGGAAATTTATTTCGCTCATCATAGCCATCATATGCCTGATTATTCTGGTGCTGGAGCCGGCTTTTAAACGGGGGGAAAGAAATTTCAAGGATTTGCAATCAGCGAAAAACGAATTGATGCAGGAAAAGAAACACCTGTATTCCCTCCTGCAATCGCAAACCAATTACCTGATCCGTATAGACCGGGAAGGCCGGTTCACCTATTCCAACCAGGCTTTCTTAAAGTCTTTCGGATATCAGGAGGAAGAAATTCTGAATAAATTATTTTTTGCCACCATATTCCGGCAAGACCTTATCCGTTGCCGGCAGGTGGCCCATGATTGCTGGAATAATCCCGGCAAAATTGTGAAATTACTCATTCGCAAACCGTTTAATAATTCGAATCAGTTCGTTTGGACAGATTGGGAGTTTCTGGCCTTAAGTGATGAGACCGGCCAGGTAAAAGAAATACAGGGTATCGGATTGAATGTAACGGATAAGGTAATGGCGCAGGAAGTTAAGGAAGAAGCAATCCAGACCTTATCTTATGCCATGACCTATGCGAAAATGGGATCCTGGAAAGTGGATTTTGAGGGAGGAGGAATTCTATTAAGCAATGAATTTAATGCCCTGCTGGTTATTGAAGAGGAATTAATGGAAAAGATGTCGCTGCAAACTTTTCTGGATGAATTTGTGGTACCGGAAGATCAGGCTTCAGCAAGTGACCGGTTCGAAGAAATTTTACTGAACAAGAATAATATTGGATTTGAAACTTCTTTTTCTTTTCGGGTAATCACACGTCACGGCTGGATGCGATACCTGTTTCTGAAAGGGAAAGTGATGGACGCAAATGGTTGTTTTGGTATTGCACAGGATATAACGGCACAGAAAGAATCTGAAAATGCGCTTATCAACAGTGAACAAAAATTCCGTCTTCTGGCAGAAAACTCGGAGGATATCATCAGCGTGCACGCGGCAGATGGTACGGTCTGGTATCTCTCTCCTTCCGTAACCCATGTTCTCGGTTACGAAGTGGAAGAAGTAATCGGAGGCGCCGTATTGAATTATGTGCATCCGGATGACCGGCATAAATTTTTCCAGCAGGATAAACTGAACACGCTTCAGGAAAAGGAATCCATCATTGTCAGATACCGGATCTGCAAAAAGGATGAAAGTTATTTATGGCTGGAAACGATTATTAAACCCATCGTGGACCAAAACGAAGTAATTAAACTGATCTGTACTTCCAGAAATATCACGGGTCAGCGGATAGCACAGGAAAAACTTAAAAAGAAAGACCAGTTGCTGCATGCTGTTTCCCAGGCTACCCATTTATTGCTGAGTAATACAGACCTGAAACAGGCCATCACGTCCAGTATTGAAATCCTGGGCACGAAAACGATGGTAGACCGGGCTTACGTTTTTAAAAATCAATACAACGAGGAAAACAAGCGCTGGTATACGGGGATCATCAATGAATGGAATGTAAACAGCGCTGACAGCCGGCTTGAAATCCCGGAAATGCGTTATCTCGATTTTGAAAGCATACCCTCTATTATCGGACCACTGAAAGAAAATAATCCATTTGTAAGTTACCAGTGGCAAGAGAAAGATCCTTCCCTGTTGGCTTTGTTTAAAAAACAAGGGGTAAAAGCAACACTTTCCATTCCCATATTTTTAAAAGATTTCTTCTGGGGTTTTGTCGGATTTGACGAGTTCAGCACGCAAAAGGAATGGACCGATGGAGAATTTTCCATTCTTCAGTCTTTTGCTTCTTCGCTCGGTGCCGCCATTGAGCGTAAAAGCATAGAAGATGAATTGGTACAGGCCAAAGAAGTTGCGGAATCAGCCAGTCGCACCAAGAGTGAATTCCTGGCAAACATGAGCCATGAATTGCGCACCCCGATGAACGGGATAATTGGATTTACAGATCTGGTGCTGACTACTGAACTGCAAAAAACACAACGGGATTATTTGCAGAATGTAAAAAAATCCGCTTACGGACTACTGGAAATTATCAACGATATCCTGGACTTCTCCCGAATTGAAGCAGGCAAGCTGCTCATTGACAATACGCTTTTCAAACTGGATGAATTGGTGGAGGAAACCATTGATATATTAACGCTGAAAGCATTTGAGAAAAAACTGGAGATGCTTTACCGTGTTGATCACGATATCCCCTCCCAACTCATGGGCGATCCGGTGCGTATCCGACAGATCATCGTTAACCTGCTTGGCAATGCAATAAAATTCACGAGGGAAGGAGAGATTTATGTTTCCATCCGGAAAGAAAGCGACGTGTACTGGCAGGAAGGTAAAAAGTACCTGAACTTTGTGATTCAGGTGAAAGACACGGGTATTGGAATTCCGAAAGACAAACTCCAGAAAATTTTTGAAAGTTTTACGCAGGCAGATAATTCCACTACCCGTAAATACGGAGGTACGGGACTCGGACTCGCCATTTCCAAAAGTCTGGCCGAGCTCATGAATGGAAATCTTTCTGTAGAAAGTGAACCCGGTTGCGGCAGTATGTTTTCCCTCAGCCTGCCATTGGAAGTGGCTAACGATCAGCCGGAGATCCTGCTTCAGCCAAAACCATTATTGAAAAAAGTGCTTGTGGTGGATGATAATATCACCAATCTGCACCTCATGGAGGAAACCCTGGGTTATTTTCAGATCTATTGCGAAATCTGCACCAACGGTCAGGATGCTCTATTGAAGATTGAAATGGCCAACGAAGCCGGAGCGCCTTTTGATTTGATTATTACCGACCATCATATGCCGGGAATGAATGGTATTAACCTGGTAAAAGAAATCAAAAACTCCATTCCAGGAGCCATTCAACCTTTTATTTTAATGCTTTCTTCCCTTGAAAAAAATCTTTATCAGAATGAAGCGGATAAAACAGGGATAAACAAATTTATTTCCAAGCCGGTGAAACTGCATGAACTGAACAGTACCCTGCTTTCCCTGTTTGAAAAAAATATGCAGAACGATTCACTTCACCCGTCTTTTGAATCCATTGAAAGAATATCCCAGGCGGCCAGCATCCTGGTAGTGGATGATGACCCGGTAAATATGATGCTGATTTCAGAAGTGTTGAAGAGAATGGGGTTTGACGTCATCCAGATGAAGAATGGGGAGGAAGTGATTGAGATGCTGCCCCACTACGAACCGGTACTGATCTTCATGGATGTAAATATGCCGGAAATGGATGGATACACTACCACCCGGTTAATTCGTAAAATGCAGACTTCCCAGTCCAGGATTCCAATCATTGCACTAACTGCCGACGCCATGAAGGGAGACAGGGAAAGATGCCTGGATGCGGGAATGAATAACTATATATCCAAGCCGTTCAAGCTGGAGGAAATAGAGACCGTGCTAAGGGAATATGTGCTGCTGGTATAATGCTTATTGGATAGCGGCTGTAGCGCTTTCTAATTTATGATCTCCGTCGTAAACATTGAGTTTTACTTTCCATGAAGTCATGCCTTTTTCCAGGCTGAGTTCAATTTTCAGATTTTTCATGTCACCCACAGCAGGAAGTAACTCAAAGGAAATGCTGTTCCTATTGCGCAATTCGGTAGGCGTGCGATACGGACCACTCAGGATAAAAGGTTTCTGCCCTTCTACCTTAATGATGGAATTTTCGATCTGCTCGTAAATTTCTTTAAATCTTGTCCTTGCAACCATGAAATCCTTTGTATTCAGGGCGGTGCAACTCCAGCTGTAAACATCACTACTGGAAATATTGGATTTAGAAATGGTGCATGAGGTTGCCCCGGGAACCAAGATCGTAGATTTATATTCCGCTGTATTTTCGTGCTGGGAGATCTTTTCGCCTTTTATATTGTGAAAGCGATTGGGATAGTCACGAATCACTTTTTCAAGTGCCTGGTTTGTTTTATTTGAAAAGACATCCTCCTGGGAAAAAAGCCACGCAGCATTCAGCAGTAGGACGAAAGTCAGTAAAATGCTTCTCATGGAAATGGATTTGAGGTCTAAATTAGTATAAAAACAAGGGAAGCGCAATAGCAAAAGTACAGATCAGGTTTAACAACGTATTACATACTAAATCCGCCTATTGCACGTTAAAATGATCATATTTACTTCTACGTGCAATTATCAATGAACATGCAAGCAAGGCTGGAAACCCAGCGGACCTGGGTTTACAGAAAAAGTTATCGGCCTTCCACGAATATTTACCATTTTATCAAAACGGTTATGGTTGTGCTGGTTGAAGGGCAATCTCCTTACGGATTTTCGCATCCTTATATGAGGAGGAGAAAATAACCAGATCTTTATATTATTCAAACCGTTTTGGATAAACAGAGACGGTTTTTTTATTTGTGGTTAAATTCAGGAGGAGGAGCTGGCGGCTGATTTTCGGTGCGTGGCTTTAATTACTGAATCTCCCGCTGGATATTCCGGGGTATACCGGGCATGTTATTATTATTTCTTGTATTATTCCCTGCACGGTTCAGGTTGTATAGAAAAGTGAGCATAAAATATCGTTTCACCACATTGGAACGGGAATCAATCAGGTAATTATCACCAATGATGCGGGTAATGCTTTTATTTTGATTCAACAGGTCATTAACAGATACCTTAATTTCTCCATTTCTTTTTTTGAAGATCTCCCGAGCAAGGCTCGCGTTCCAGAGTGGAATGGTCTGGTTATATCCGGCCGAGCGGCCGCTGATGATATACTGGGTATAATCTGTATAAAGAACCCAGTCCCTGATAAATATATAAGAGATATCGGCTGCATAATTCTGTGAAAAGTATTGATCATTCAGATTTTTTTGTACGGTATAACCTGCCTGATTAAACGCAATGCTGCCATTGATACCCAGATTGAGTTTTTCACTGAAGACCAGGTTCACACCTGCAGTTTGCGTAATCACCCAGGTGGTTGAAATATTAATCTCCTTATACAGCATGCTGGGGTTTCTGGCAAAAGCGATAGAATTATTAAAATTGATATTGCTGCCCTTCCTCTTTCCCCGGAGCGGAATACCGAAAGTAACAAAAGAATTTCCTGCAAACGTTCCATTGAGATTCACGGGAGTGATCAGTTGAACACCATGGCCCTGGGAATCAATGCTGTTTACAATATTGTTCAGCGTATTATCCAATACCACATTTACGGAAAGAAATTTATAGGTAGAGGGGTTGAAGCTGTTATACCGGATGTTCATATTGTTTTCAAACTCATTCTTCAACAGCGGATTTCCGGTTTTGATCTGCAGCGGATTGGTCACATCCGGCACGTTTTGCAACTGGGTGATATTGGGCTGATTGGTATGGCTCCGGTAGCTGATGCGTAAATTTTGTGTACGGCTGAATTTGTAGTTGAAATTGACCGTAGGAACTACATTGAGAAAAGAATATTTTATGGTACTGTCTTTGCCGGTGACTGCGCGCATACTCATGGATGTTAGGTAAGAATATTGGAACCCGGCGCCAATCTGAAGATTGTATTTTTCTTTTACCATTCTGAAATTAAATCCAAAACGGTTCGCCATAAAATCGTTCTTAAAGAAATTGGTTTGCAGCAGATTCACCTGATCATATTTTTCACTGAGTGAATCGTAATTGAATGCTCTGCGGTCTGATGTGCTTGAATTATCCGTATAGGCATAATTGAGCTCCAGTAATATTCCAACGCCCAGGGGTTCTGTATAAGAGAGACTGATCACGTTATTGTTGGACTTCGTTTGCTGCGTGTTCCGAAGATCCTGCAAATAAAGGCTGTCCGGAAATCCGGTTGCTGTATAAAATTGTAAAGGAGAATAATTGGTTCCATTGCCATTGCTGTTATTGATGGAGTTGTTTATACCTATGGTGATGGTACGTCCGGGAAGCCTGAACCGCTTACGGAAAAGAAGATTGTTATTCATACTCAGTCCGTCCCGCAGGCTGGTATTTTGTGTAAACCCGGAAATAGCAAGGTAGCGATCTGTGCCCTTGATGGCTTCCGTGTTTGTAGAATCCAAACTGGCGGATTGGGAATGTTGAAGCGTAAGGGAAGGGATGAGTAAAAATGAAGTGCTGCTGTCTATCTCGTATTCCAGTCTTGCGGAAAATCGGTGATTCTGATTGATATTGCGGGATGTGAGTTGACTGCTTTGAGCTGAAGCAGAATCACCAGGGAAAAAAGATTGCTGGAAATTGGTCTGATCCAGCTCCAGATTACTCCTGGAAAAGAAATAACTTCCGGTCAGCTGGAGTTTATTTCCGAATTTGTTTAGATAGTTTAGTCCCGCCGAACTTGACTGGGTAATACCGGTGGCACTGGACCCGGTTCCTATGGAAGTAGAAAGTCCGGCACTTCCCCCGTGATAACCGCCGCCTCCTCCTCCACCCAACCCTCCGACATTGCGTGCGCCGTAACCGCCCATGCGGGTGATAATATCCGGGAAATTAAAATTCTGCTGATTAACATTGTTAGAACCTCCGATCAGCGAAATACGTTGATCTTCTTTAAAACGATTAAAGGATAACGTTCCTGCATAGCGCTGATCCGTGGCATAACCTGCAGAAGCCCTTCCGAAATAGCCGTTCCGTTTATCCTTTTTCAATTTGATGTTGAGTGCTTTCTGCCGGCTTCCGTCATCAATTTTTGTAAATTTTGCCTGATCACTCATATCGTCAAAAACCTGTACGGATTCAATCATATCCGCGGTAATATTTTTCGTAGCGAGCTTAGGATCGGTACCGAAAAATTCTTTTCCATCCACATAAACTTTTTGAACCTGCTCGCCCTGTGCCGTAACATTTCCGTCTTTGTCCACCTGTACGCCGGGAAGTTTTTTTAATATGTCCTCCGCATAGGCATTGGGTTTTACTTTGAATGCACTGGCATTATATTCAACCGTATCTTCTTTTACTTCAATGGGAGGTCTTTCTACAATAACTTCCTCCAGTAACTGGCTTGCTCTTTTCAGATATAATATGCCCAGGTCTATTTCAGGATGGGCTTCATCAATGCTGAATCTTTTTACGATCCGCCGATATCCCTGGAAACTGATGATGATCCGGTAAGAACCATTATCGAGATCCGGGATCTGAAAATTACCGGATCGGTCGGTAACAGAAAAACCTATGGTGCTGGAATCGGACGCTTTTGTTACTGTAACGGACGCATCTGAAAGTAGTTGACGGGAAGAAGAATCGGAAATATGTCCTTTAACCAGACCAGCATGATGTTGCTGGCCATAGCCGGAAATATAGAAACCTGGTAAAAAAACCAAAAGCAGAAGGAAACGGCCATTCATAATTCCCAACTTGTTCTTTCAAGGTAACAAGATTAGGAAGACAGGGAAAGGGAAGAAGGATTAAAGGTTAAAATCCGGCAGCAGTGGGTGAATAGAAATCATTAACTAAAAAGGTATTCCACGTCCTCACGGGAAAGGCTTTTAACAAACCCGTCGTCGTCTGCAATGAGGTCTTTTGCCAGCGACCGCTTTTTTTCCTGAAGTAAAAGGATTTTATCTTCGATACTATCCTTACAGATCATGCGGTAGGCAAATATGTTCTTTGTTTGACCAATACGGTGGGTACGGTCAATAGCCTGCTGTTCCACTGCCGGATTCCACCAGGGATCCACGATGTACACGTAATCGGCCGCAGTCAGATTAAGCCCTACTCCACCCGCTTTGAGCGAGATCAGGAAAACCCGGCAACTTTCATTATCCTGAAATGAACGGATAGCCTTTTCCCTATCTATGGCCGTTGTACTGCCATCGAAATATTCGTAAACGACACCCAGGGAGGTGAGTTTTTCGCGGATCAGCGCCAGCATGCCCAGGAACTGGGAAAAGATCAGGGCTTTATGGTTTCCGATATTCTCCGAAATTTCCCGGGCCAGCTCATCGAGCTTGATGGAATGGTTTGGATATCTTTCCGTTTCATTCAGAATGGCCGGTGAGTCGCAGATCTGCCTTAATTTCATCAGTCCCTGCAAAATGGTAAGCTGCGATTTTTGAATACCCTGCGATTCGATGGTTCCGAGAATCTTATCCCGGTAATCGTTCCGGTAGGCATCATATACTTTTCGCTGCTCATCCTCCATCTCACAAAACAGGATGGTTTCCGTTTTTTCCGGAAGATCGCGGGCCACCTGTTCTTTCGTTCTACGTAAAATAAAGGGATATAATAATTTCCGGAGATGGTCTTTACGGTCAGGTTCTCCAAATTTATCAATGGGTATGGCAAACTCCTGACGGAAAAATTCAATGCTGCCCAGCATGCCGGGATTCAGGAAATTCATCTGTGCAAAAATGTCGAAGGTATTATTCTGCAATGGAGTACCGCTCATGCACAACCGATGTTTGGCGCGCAGCAGGCAGGCTGCCTTGGTAACTTTGCTGGACGGATTTTTAATGGCCTGCGATTCATCCAGCACTACATAATCAAACGGTACGTCCATAAGCAGTTTAATGTCGCTTCGCAAAGTACCATATGTGGTGATGAGCACTTCAAATCCATTCAACGCTTCTTTGTTCCGCAGTCTTTCCCCGCCGTGGTGAATGCGGTACGTAAGACTGGGTGCAAATTTTTTAATTTCATTTTCCCAGTTGAAGATCAGGGTGGTGGGGCAAACCACCAGGGCTCTTAAATGTCCGTAATGATGTTTATAATGATGGAGGAAGGAAAGTGCCTGAATGGTTTTACCCAAACCCATATCATCTGCCAGTATGCCTCCCCAGTTTACTTCGTGCAAATAATTCAGCCAGTGAAAACCATGCACCTGGTAGGGGCGGAGAATATGGGCAAGGTGTTCCGGGGGATCAATCTCTTTAATTTTTTTAAACTCCCGGAGTTGTTCGTATTTTTTTTCCAGGTGAATAATCAGCTCTTCTTCATTCCTGTTTTCATACAATTCATCAATCACGCTCAGGTGATAGCGGCTCAGGCGAAGTTCATTGCTTTTGCCTTCGCCCACGCGAAAGAGCAGGGCGTATCGTTTTACCCATTCATCCGGTAAAACGCCCAGCGTGCCGTCATTCAATGGAACAAACTGTTGTTTATTGGCCAGTGCTTTTTTAACATCGGCAATGGTAACTTTCTGATCGCCGAAAAGAATATCCACCCGTGCATCAAACCAGTCGGTGCTGCTGCTGATATGAATTTTTGTTTGGGGACGGGAAGTATTGAAACGAAAATTTTTCAGTGCATCAAATCCCTGTACGGTTACTTTCATATCCTGCATCGCATCCATGAACAGGAAGAACCAGTTGTTTTTTAGCACATCGCCTCCCCGGAGGGCCAGTCCTGCCGAGCCTTGCGGCTGTATGAACTGGGAATGAAGGGACTGAAGCTGCGCGATAAAAGCAGCTTCTTTTTCTTTATTGCGCTGAATAAGGAGAACCTTATCGCCGTCCGGCACCACGAGCTCATCTTTTCCGGAGGCGTTGGTCTCAAATCCTTTATAGGTAAAAATGGGTTGAAAAAGGAGATAGTCGCCTTTTTCCTGAAGCAGGATTTTTCTTTCCGGATCCCCGCTTTTGATTTCCCTTACGAGTTCGTTGTCGAACTCCACATGATATTCTTTCTGAAGCGGGATAATGATTTCACGAAGTTGGGCTGGCCATTCGGATTTCGGAATGATCAATCTGCCATCTTTGAATCCGGAAAGGATGGCCGCGTCTTCGGGTTTATTCCACAAATAAAGATTGTTATTATGGAAGAATAAAACATTGCTTTTACACTTGTTCAGATTCAGGTCAATGGATTGGCCGGTAATGCGGGTAAAGCATTTTACTTCGATCAGATTTTTTTGAACAGAGACCTTGAAGTAGGGCGTTAAGGCATCAGATGAAATATTTACGGATTCGAGATTGGACGTTTTAAAAGGTTTATGTCCGTTCAGGAAAAAAATAAACGGATTCTCGTAAAGTTCGGTAAACAGCTTTCGGAATTTGGGATGCAGGTATTCGATGATGAGGGCCTTGGTATCGTCTGGCAGTTCCTCTCCTTCTGCATGGATTATATTTTCCCACATACCGCTGAAAGGAGAATTACGGTTGAGGTATTTATTCACTTCCTGCTCCTGGGTTTTACGGATGGCGTATACCAGTTGCTTGTCAGGCTCGTTGAATTTTTCCGTATTGACAAACCGGGCAAGTTCCAGCTTTTCCACTTTTCCAACATATGCCGTTTGCTGGTCATTGCTTTCTCCCGTGATGGCTTCCAGCAGAAATCCGGGGTAGGCGGGATGATTAAAATTAAATACCACGCCAAGCCGTTGGGCTGCCCCGGCACGGGTTTCTGGTTCCATTATTTCGGCAATCAATTCTTTTTCAATAAACGGTTTTGGCCTTGGAAAAAAAGCAGGACTCACCCGCTTGATGGAGGAATCGAGTACACGCAAAAAAGGCTTTCCTTCCTTATACGTGAATTCAAATTTTCTATCGAGGTCATCCGATAAAGAATATCCGTATGCCTCCAGTAATTTATTTTTTTCTTTGTCCCAGTTGCGGATCGTGTCAAAGTAATACGGTCCGTAGGTTTGCAATAATTGCAGAAAGAGAATCACTTTAGGAAGGCAAAG
>JAYVXJ010000653.1:0-4676 GCA_043785285.1 Chitinophagaceae bacterium | reverse complement strand
GTGATGGCACCGCCGGCAGCGGTCCAGGTATTGCTGAAAACGGATTTATCTCCATCAATCACCACATAATCTTTCTCCACGCTAAGATCACGGTCATGATCTGTGGCTGTTGATACCAATTGGGTATTGTCTTTAAACCGGCGGGCGGTTTCTTTAACCACTGCAAAAGCTTCGGGGAGCAGGGTATCCAGAACCTCTTCGATCTGCTCATCCCGTTTCTTTTTCAGGCTGTCGATTTCCGTATAGAGTGCATCTTTTCCGCTGATATCGCTGAACGGCAGGTTTTCTGCCTGATTGTTCAGATCGATGACGGAGTTGTCAATCCCGGCCAGATGATCCCTGATCCTTTGTTTGAATTCTATGGTTTTGGACCGGAGTTCGTCGTTGGAAAGAGAAGTATAGGAGGCTACATATTGATTGATCTGGGCCACAACGGGCGTGATCTTTTTTATATCTTTTTCCGACTTATTTCCACCAAATAATTTCGCTATAATACCGGACATAGTTAACAGAATTGAGTTTTAACTGGATTAAGCTTGTCAAATATGGTGCTATCCATTTTACGGGGTCAAATTGACAGTTTGCAAAGGTAACGAATCGAAAGCTGTTTTACCAGCAGACAGATCTCAACAGATCCTGAATAAACATACCGATTAACCTACGGATATAACAGGTTGTG
This sequence comes from Chitinophagaceae bacterium, assembly GCA_043785285.1. Taxonomy (GTDB): domain Bacteria; phylum Bacteroidota; class Bacteroidia; order Chitinophagales; family Chitinophagaceae; genus Puia. The sequence continues at coordinate 3,997 of JAYVXJ010000653.1, read as the reverse complement.
GGAAATCTGCTAAAATTTTTCAGGTACTCCCTTTTTTTGTCAAATAATTTAGTATTTTCGCTAAAAGCATTAGTTATGTCGGTGGCTGCTCAAAACCTGAAATATCTGCGTAAGCTCCGGGGATGGACGCAGGAAGAATTTGCCAATAAACTTAAAATTAAAAGGTCTTTGCTGGGAGCTTATGAGGAAGAGCGGGCAGAACCGCGGCTGGACGTGTTGGAAATCGTCAGCGACATGTTCAAATTGACCTTGGATGAATTGTTGCGAAAACGCCTTTCCGAAGTAAGGGGAACGGGTTACCTGGCGAAGCGCCGGGCACAGAAGCTGGCAGGATCAACCAATCAGATACAGTTGGTACCTGTCAAGGCTGCTGCTGGTTACCTGGCTGGCTATGGAGATCCGGAATTCCTGGATGAACTGAATACATTTACACTTCCCATGCTGGCTCCTGGAAATTACCGTGCTTTTGAAATTGTGGGAGATTCCATGTTGCCCACCCCCAGCGGATCCGTGATCGTTGCAGAGAAACTCGATGATGTGGAAAATGTGAAAAGCAATTTTACCTATATCGTGGTTTCCCGTAATGAAGGCATCGTATATAAGCGGGTGATGAAAAACAACAAGCTAAAAAACAAACTTACCCTCATCAGCGATAATACCGTTTTCCAACCTTATTCGGTGAATGTAGAAGATGTAATCGAAATCTGGAAGGCAGAGATGGTGATCAGCAAAGCAAATGTTCAACAACGCTGGGATGTAAACCAGCTGGCCAGCCTGGTCAGCAACCTGCAGGATCAGGTAAGTACCCTGAAAAGGAAAATGAATTAATTCATTTTATCCGGCAAAGCCTGTAACAGGGCCAAGGATGCCCAATTGGTTGCAGCCGCTGAAATAAATCGATTCTCATCATGAGGAGGAAACATGCTGTTTACAAAAGGCTGAATTATAAATGAACGGGTTTGCACAAACCAGGATCCGACCGCTTCCTGTGTTTTTAATAAATAAGTCAGCTCCTTTTGGTAATTCTCGTCTCCTGTTTTGCAAGCCAGGCAATTGATACGTTAATTCCTGCCGGGATATTGGACTGCTATTTTCCAACCAGACTTTTGATTTAGGAACTAATTGATCTACTTTATTCTTCAGGGCTGCGGACGCATACAATTGTACGGAATGAATCGTCACCGCGGTCACATGGATCTGCCCTGTTTCCAGGGGCCCACGCTGATATTCGCCTGGAAAACTACCGTCGGTTATCGAGCTTAAGGTGAAAATCCCAGCGGAAATAATAAAAATGCCGTGAAAAATAATATGGGTCAACTTCCGAAAAGCCTGACGATATTATAATTTAATGCCGTGGACAGCAGGTAAGCTACGGACAATATTAAAATACATCATTCCCAGATAAAAATCCTAAACGAGTAAAAAAATAGCAGGCAGCTGGCCACGCTGGTCAAGGTTTATGCGTAATTTTAATTCATGGCAGCCTACCGATTAGACCGGAATGCATTCAAAGGGCAATCTGCTAAAGACGCAGCTGATTATACCACTTATTATAAAAAGATGAAATGGCTGGAAAGATTAAAAGTTGCTTCCTATTTAAATAGTGTTGCCTATCAATATCCTCCCGATTCTCCTCCACGTATGGATAAAACTAAGTTTAAAGCAAGGGCCAGATAATTAATGGGTACTATTTTCAATGAAGACTTCCAGGATTTTATATCTGCGCTAAATGAACAGCAGGTAAACTATATGCTCGTCGGGGGATTCGCTGTAATTCTTCATGGTTATGCACGCACAACGGGAGATATGGATATTTGGGTTGAACGGACATCGCAGAATTATACTAATCTTAAAAAAGCTTTTGACCAATTCGGAATGTCTGTTTTTGAAATGACGGAAACGAATTTCCTCTCCCATCCCGATTGGAATGTTTTTACATTTGGTGAACCTCCTGTTGCCATTGACATCATGATTAACGTAAAGGGTTTGGAATTCGAAGCCTGTTATCAAAAATCTGAAATTTTTGAGGATGCTGAAATCCGGATAAGAACGATCGATCTAAACCATCTGATAACAGCTAAAAAATCTTCCCGCCGCCCAAAAGATTTAAATGATCTGGAAAATCTTAAATAGAAATCTGGTCAAATGATAATTATGAAAATCATGATTTCCAATTAGCCGGACCGGGAAATTTTAATTACTCCGGGTTTGAACAAATGAATTTCATTGAAACCGCACTACGGAATTATTCACAATGGCAAAGACCTCTTCTGCTTCTTCCGGTGCAATAATGGCCACTCCGGTGAAGCGACTAAAAGCGGGCATCACTGCATATTCCTTTCCAAAATAAAAGCAGGGAAAACAAAGGGATTGTTTGCCCATACCCTGAATGCGGATTCCGGGATGGGTATGGCCGGAAAAAAAATATGGAACCGTAGCATTACTATTTCCCTCAAATTGTTCGCTCCGGTTCGGGTGATCACTGATATCATGTATAAAATGAAACCGGTTCATGGATAAGGTTGACCTGCTCAATCTGATTCCGGCATTTTTATACCAGTCTTCTTTCAATATATCATGATTTCCCATGACCAGTTGAATTTCCAGGCCTGAAAGATCGCTTCTCCACTTTAAAAATAGCTCCAGTTCTTTGTTCGCATGACTATGAAACATATCCCCAACGATGATCAATTGTTTGGGCTGAAAATGCTGGATCTGAACCACCAGTCTTTGAAGATCTTCTTTATAAACAGATTGCGGTACGGCAATCCCCGATTTACGAAAATGACCTGTCTTCCCAAAATGCAGATCGGAAACAATCAATGCTTTTTCTTCTTCCCAGAAAATGGTTCTGTCGCCCGTGAGCCAGAACTGCTGATTTAATATTTTATGGGAAAACGGGGATTGCATACCAGGTGACAAAGATATTTTATTTCATCCGTGAATGTTGTCTTTTTATTGACCGGATGATCCCGGCTCAGTTGTCCGTTTTGTTATAGACGATTCACGCGCTTTCTCTCCAAATTCTTACTCAGTTGCTGCTGCATTTTTTTTACCCGGTCCTCCAGTTTTTCTGAAGAAAGGTCTTCCCGCATGCTGTCCACTTTCAATGGGAAACAAAATGGGGTAAGTTTTTCCGGAAATGTAATAACGACCCTGCTCTTACTGATCCGCTCCAGCATATTTCTTAACCTGCCCTCCTCCATTTGCTGCTCCATCACTTCATGATAGGCCTGTCTTAATAATAAATTATGCGGATCGTACTCGCTGAATACATTAAAAAGCAGTCCTGCCGAAGATTGCAGATGCCGGGTTTTTTTATATTCTCCGGGATATCCCTGAAAAATTAATCCGCCGATCACGGCCACATCACGGAACTTGCGACGGGCCATCTCTGCGCTGTTCACGCTGCGTTGAATATCAAGACTTAGTTCTTCAGACGAAAAAAGTTCATATACATTGGTATCATCCAAAGGAATGAGCTGATCACTTAACAGTTCAAAACCATAATCATTCATGGCAAAAGAAAAAGTGATGGGCTTAATCCGGCTGATCCGGAAGGCCAGCAAAGCTGCCATTGCTTCATGCACAAGCCTGCCTTCAAAGGGATACACGAATAAATGAAATCCATCTGAGGTTTCAATCTGTTCGATCAGCAACTCATCTTCCCTGGGAATATGGGATAATTTCTGCTGCAATTCAAACAAGGGCTTCAATGCACGCAACTCGATATCCGGCACAGCATGCTCCCTGCCTTCAGCAACAAGCCACGCCTCATTGAATTTTTTGCGTAGCATCAGGCCCAGGTTGGCAGACAACGGCATGCGACCGCCGTTCCAGCTTGGCACAATGGCTTTGCTTGCATTGGATTTTTTTACAATGGCTGTCATTTCTTTGATCATCACAAATTCCAGGTTGCGCCCCGCAAGCGTAAATACATCTCCGGGATTTAAACGGGAAATAAAATATTCTTCGATCACGCCCACATAACCTCCAC
>JAYVXJ010000652.1:0-4701 GCA_043785285.1 Chitinophagaceae bacterium | reverse complement strand
TGATATTTTATTTTGGCGCCATACCCGGATGGACGCTGCTGGGCACCTGGATTTGCACGCTGCGCATCCGGATTCAGCGTTTATCCCTAAACCAAGAGAGCAATGTATAAACAATTTCTGCGTTTATTCTTCAGCGTTATCGGAATCCTTACCGTATGTTTTGTAAAAGCCCAGGACAGTCTTAAAAATGAAAAACCACAAATGGCCGATGCCATGCGTTCTAATGGTAAGATCTATGTGGTTGTTGCCGTGCTCCTCATTATTCTGACGGGCCTTTTCCTTTATCTTTTTCAAACAGACCGGAAACTGACCAGGCTCGAACAAAAAAACAAATGACTTTATTTCTGAGCAATTTTATCCCTTCCTTTAAATATGCTTTATGGCTACCCGTAATGAGTATAAGTTTTTTGAAGCAGTAGTAAAAAGTTTTGACAAAGCTGCCCCTTTTACCAACTGGGATCCGGGAATCCTGGAACAGATCAAACAGTGTAATGCGGTATATCGCATGTTCTTTCCGGTGAAGATCGGCGATAAGATAGAAGTGATCAAAGCCTACCGTGTACAGCATTCCCATCATAAAACACCTTGCAAAGGCGGGATCCGCTTTGCGCTTTCCGTGAACCTGGATGAAGTAATGGCACTCGCTGCATTGATGACGTATAAATGTGCCATTGTAAATGTTCCTTTTGGTGGTGCGAAGGGAGGGATTGCCATTGATCCGAAAAAATATTCTGTGTATGATCTGGAAAAAATCACCCGCAGGTATACGTCAGAACTCATCAAGAAAAATTTTATAGGCCCGGGTACCGACGTTCCGGCTCCCGATTACGGTACCGGTGAACGGGAGATGGCCTGGATACTGGATACCTATATGAGCATGCGTCCTGGTGAAATTGATGCGCTGGGATGCGTTACCGGTAAACCGGTTACCCAGGGCGGCGTAAGAGGAAGAAGGGAAGCAACCGGATTGGGTGTTTATTATGGAATCCGCGAAGTATGTAATATGCCGGACCTAATGAAACGTCTGGAATTGGAGATGGGGGTGGAAGGGAAAACCGTGGTGGTTCAGGGACTCGGAAATGTGGGCTATCATGCGGCTAAATTTTTCCGCGAAGGCGGAGCTAAAGTTATCGGACTTGCAGAATTTGAAGGGGCCATTACCAATCCCGCAGGTTTGAATGAAGAAGACGTGTTTCAACACCGTACGAAAACCGGATCAATATTAAACTTCCCCGGGGCAACCAATTTACCCCATTCCGGAGATGCACTCGAACTGGATTGCGATATCCTGATTCCGGCTGCTCTGGAGAATGTGATCGATGGGAAAAATGCGCCCAGGGTGAAAGCAAAGATTATCGGGGAGGCAGCAAACGGACCGCTAACACCTGAAGCTGATGAAGTGTTTATTAAGAAGGGCGTGCTGGTGGTGCCGGATATGTACCTGAATGCCGGCGGGGTAACCGTTTCGTATTTTGAATGGCTGAAAAATCTCAGTCACGTCAGGTATGGCAGAATGGAAAAAAGATTTACTGAAAATCTGAACACCCAGATATTAGGACAACTCGAGGAGTTGACAGGAAAAATTGTAAAAACAAAAGAAAGGGAATTTATCATGCATGGCCCGGAAGAAGTGGATCTCGTATATAGCGGGCTGGAGGAAACGATGATTGCCGCAACCCATGAAATCATGAATTGCTGGAAAAGCAATCCTACGGTGCCGGATATGCGCACCGCAGCTTATGTGGTGGCGATTAATAAGGTGGGCACTGCGTATGCGGAATTGGGTATATTTCCGTAGGGGTTGACGGTTGACCGATCTCAGGTATAACGTTACACTTGCAAGTCCGTCAACCGTCAACCGTCAACGAATACAATCAGCTTCTATCTCACTCATCATAAGAAGGCAACACCGGCATTTCCTCAAAATCAACAACTGCCTTTTTATAAGCATGGCATTCCTGCCCGTTGGTGATGACCAGGTATTTTACCGGGATGGCAATATTGTAATGAAGTGCCTGCCAGAGCACGGTTTTATCCAGGGGTTTATTCATCGCCTTGCATTCAATCATCATCCAGGGTTTGGCTGCTTTATCATATACCAGGATGTCGAACCGCTTATTTAATTCACCTAATTTCATTTTCTTCTCAACAGCAATATAACTGGAAGGATATTTTCTTACCTGTAAAAGGTATTGGGTAAAATTTTGACGCACCCACTCTTCTTCCGTGAGCCGCACCCATTGTTTACGCTGTTCATCAAAAATGAATTCCTTACCGGATTCCTCTTCCTTGATTTTAAAAGGATAGGGGGGGTAATAGATTTTAATCATACCTCAACTATTTGCTAAATTTACGGATTCGTTGACGGCTGACGGTTGACGGTTGATGGATCTCCGTTGTGCGTTCGCACATAAAGTCCATCAACTATCAGCTATCAACCATCAACTATAAAATTAACGGATGAAAACGAAAGAAGAAATTGTTGGCAACTGGCTTCCCCGGTATACGGGCGAGGATATTAAAAACTTCGGCGAGTATATCCTGCTGACCAATTTTTCTACTTATGTACATCTGTTTGCTGAAATTCATAAGGTGCCTGTAGTGGGAGAGGAAAAGGCGATGCCGTGTGCAACTTCAGGGGATATCACCATTATTAATTTCGGTATGGGTAGTCCTTCGGCTGCTACCATCATGGACCTGCTTTCTGCCATTAAGCCGAAAGCCGTTTTATTTCTGGGGAAGTGTGGTGGATTAAAAAAAAGAAATAAACTGGGTGACCTGATTCTGCCTATCGCTGCCATCAGGGGAGAAGGAACGTCTAATGATTATTTTCCTCCTGAAGTCCCGGCCCTTCCGGCTTTTGCCCTGCAGAAAGCCATTTCAACCACCATTCGTGAATATGAAGTGGATTATTGGACCGGCACCGTTTATACCACCAACCGCAGGGTTTGGGAACATGATGAAAAATTCAAGGAATACCTGAAAAGTATAAGGGCCTATGCCGTTGATATGGAAACGGCGACTATTTTCTCCGTAGGTTTTTTTAATAAAATACCCACGGGCGCCTTACTGCTGGTCAGTGATCAACCCATGATTCCCGAGGGGGTTAAAACCGCAGAAAGTGACCGGCGGGTAACTGATGAATTTGTGGAGATTCATCTGAAGATTGGTATCGATTCGCTGAAACAACTGCTCAACGGGGGACTAACAGTCAGGCACCTGCGCTTTTAAATTTTCCGGATTGCTTCCTTTACTTCAAATAAAGAACTTATCGCTCTCCTTCCAATCAGCCGGCGCCCTTTCGCCGGCATTGAAAGATATCTCCCTGGCGGTAAACGCAGGCGAAATGCTGGCCGTAGTTGGGGAATCGGGTTCCGGAAAATCGGTTACCGCCCTGTCCATTCTGCAGTTGCTACCGTCCCATACTGCCCGCATCGGAACTGGTGAAATATGGTTTTCGCCTGATGGGTTAAGCGCGACTGACCTGCTGAAACTTTCAAAAAACGAACTTCGCTCCCTGCGGGGTAACCGGATTGCCATGATTTTCCAGGAGCCTATGACCTCCCTGAATCCCGTAATGACTTGTGGGGCACAGGTGATGGAGCCACTGAAGCTGCATAGGTATCTCAACGCCAGCCAGGCAAAACAGGAAGTGCTTCAATTGTTTGAGAAAGTAAAATTGCCCGAACCGGAAATTCTTTTTAACAAATATCCGCACCAGCTAAGCGGTGGTCAGAAGCAACGGGTGATGATTGCCATTGCCATCAGTTGCAAACCCGCATTGTTGATTTGCGATGAACCAACCACTGCATTGGATGTGACTGTTCAGAAGACCATTTTGGAACTGTTGCGTGATTTGCGGAGATCGGAAAATATGGGTATGCTATTCATCACCCACGATCTGGGATTGGTAGCGGATATGGCGGACCGGGCCGTGGTGATGTATAAGGGAAGCATAGTGGAAAACGGGAAGGTGGGTGATCTGTTTTTAAATCCACAGCATCCGTATACCCGCGGATTATTACTTTGCCGGCCGATCCTCCATCAGAAAGGAGAAAGGCTTCCGGTAGTGAGTGATTTTTTGAATGATGTTGAAAACACAAGCAAATATGCCGTAGGCATTTTTCAAAAAGATATTGAGCGGATTGCAGGAAAAGAATCCGGAACCGGTTTTCAAAAAAACGCGGAGGTATTGATCAGTGTAAAAAACCTGGATATCTGGTATTCCTCCGGGAAAACCTGGCTGGGCCGTGAGAAACATTGGGTAAAGGCAGTGCAGGATGTCAGTTTTGATGTGTTGACCGGAGAAACCCTGGGACTGGTCGGGGAATCGGGTTGTGGAAAAACAACCCTGGGGAGGGCGCTGCTCAGATTAAATAAACCAATATCGGGAAGCATTCATTATGGTGGCCGAGATCTGCTGGCAATGCCCGATTCAGAACTCCGGCCTTTCCGCAAAAATATACAGATCGTATTTCAGGATCCGTATTCTTCCCTGAATCCCAGGCTGATGATCGGACCTGCACTTTCAGAACCATTGAAGATTCATGATCCATCCATGAATCGTTCCCAGAGAAAAAAAAAGGTGCTTGAGCTCCTGCAGAAAGTAGATCTCCTGCCGGAACATGTTAACCGCTATCCGCATGAATTTTCAGGCGGACAAAGACAGCGGATTGTTATTGCGCGGGCGCTGGCACTGAA
>JAYVXJ010000651.1:0-4704 GCA_043785285.1 Chitinophagaceae bacterium | reverse complement strand
TGGATCTATGACGAAGGTAGAAACAAATGGCCATCGCTACAACAAATCCGATCATAACGACCCTATTCCAGTTCTTTGCCATTTTCTGGGCCCGTAATGCGTCCTCATGACTAATCATTTCTTCCCGGATCTCCCTGGAATAACCGCCTTTAGCCATAAACTGCAGGCCCTTGGGGGTGATTTCCATGGAAAGGCCTTCGGGGCCAACAATACCCCTGACTAACCCGTCTTCAAACAGGATTTCCTGAAGTCCGTCCAGGTCGTTTCCGAATAATTCTCCATAACGATCGTGAAACACGGCCAGCGGAATGGTGCTGGATTCTTCAAATTCGTGCATCAGTAAGGAAAGTAAGCCATCCAGCTTTTCGTCGAGGCCAGTGATTTTGCCCGTTAACTGCATCAGTTGATCTGTTTATATTCATGCAATAAAATGCATTCATAGGAATGGATCACAGATCGCATGGGCCCGTTAAGTCATTAACCGCTTATAATGCTTATAAGGAGTGTGCGTGAAAGAAAATTTCAAAGGAGTCGGGTGACATAAAAATAAAAATATTTTCACGAAATCCAAATATTTTTTGGATCGGCGTACCTTGATTTTAAATATTTACCATGCCTTCCTATATCCAACGGGGCAAGATCCCACCCAAACGGCATACCCAGTTCCGTCAGCCGGACGGAACCTTGTACGCCGAACAGCTTTTCTCCACCGAAGGGTTTTCCAACGATTCTTCCCTGCTTTACCATTGTCATCCGCCTACTGCCATCGTTCATATGGATGAGCCGGTTCCGGTAATGCCCTCCCTGGTTGAGGAAAAAATGCTGAAACACAGGAGCCTGGAGGGTTTTAATATAAAGCCGGTAACTGATTTTCTGGATAGCCGTACCCCGGTATTGCTAAATAACGATGTACATATTTCCCTGGCAGCCCCCGGCGAATCCATGAAAAATTATTTTTTTAAAAATGCGGATGCCGATGAACTGATTTTTGTACATGAAGGAGCCGGTAAGCTGGAAACCCAGTACGGATCACTCCCATTCCGGGAAGGCGATTACCTGGTGATTCCCCGGGGTACTATTTACCAGATTCTTTTCAACAACAGCCAAAACAGGCTTTTTCTGGTGGAATCTTTCAGTCCCATCCGTTTCCCTGACAAATACATGAGCCGTTACGGCCAATTGCTGGAACATGCTCCCTATTGCGAACGGGATATCCGGACCCCGGGAGATTTGAAAACGGTGAATGAAAAGGGAGATTTCCTGATCAAAACAAAAAAACAGGGTATTCTTTACGGCATACATTATGGCCACCATCCGTTTGATGTGATTGGCTGGGATGGTTGCTGCTATCCGTTTGCGCTTTCCATTCATGATTTTGAACCCATCACCGGCCGCGTGCATCAGCCACCTCCCGTTCACCAGACTTTCGAAGGACGTAATTTCGTGGTTTGTTCCTTTGTTCCCCGTCTGTTTGATTATCATCCCCTATCTGTTCCGGTTCCTTATAATCACAGCAATATTGATAGCGATGAATTACTCTATTATGTGGATGGTGATTTCATGAGCCGCAAGCAGGTAAGCCGCGGCATGATTACCCTTCATCCTGCCGGTATTCCACATGGTCCGCATCCGGGTACGGTAGAAAAAAGTATCGGGGCCAAAGAAACCAAAGAACTGGCCGTTATGCTGGATAGTTTTCATCCGCTGATGTTAACCCGCGCTGCGCTGGACATTGAAAATAAAGATTACATAACTTCGTGGGCATGACCATAAACCGGGATATTCTTACCCTGGAAGAATTTAGAAAACAGGAATTAAGATCACTGCCCAAGGCCACCGGCGAACTAAGTAATTTATTGCGCGATATTGCCCTTGCCGCCAAGCGGGTGAATGTGGAAGTGAATAAAGCCGGACTAGTAGACATTCTCGGCGAAACAGGTTCCATTAATATTCAGGGTGAATCCGTGCAAAGACTCGATGAATTTGCAAACGCAGAGTTTATGGCTGTGTTGCAACGCGGAGTTAGTTGCGCAGGTATCGCATCGGAAGAATTGGATGAATTTGTTGCTTTTAATGAAGAGCTCTGCAATCAATCCAAATACATTGTCGTGATGGATCCGCTGGATGGCAGCAGTAATATTGACGTTAACATTTCCATCGGTACCATCTTCGGCGTTTACCGGAGAAAAAGCGCTAAAGGAACGCCTTGCGTATCCGAAGATTTTTTACAGAAAGGTGAATTTCTCGTTGCCGCAGGTTATATCATTTACGGATCTTCCACCATGCTGGTATATGCCACGCGACGCGGCGTTAATGGATTTACGCTGGATCCTTCAATAGGAGAATTTACGCTGAGTCATCCGGATATCCATTGTCCTGAACAGGGAAAGATCTATTCGGTGAATCATGGAAATTTCTTTGCCTACAACGAAAAAGTGCAAAAATATATTGATGCCTGCCAACGGAAAACAAAAGCCGAAGGCGGCCCTTATTCCCAAAGGTATACCGGAAGCATGGTGGCGGATATGCACCGCAATATGCTCAAAGGAGGAATATTTATGTACCCGGGAACCTCCGCAAACCCCGATGGGAAACTCCGACTCGTTTATGAATGCAATCCCTTTGCCTTTATTCTGGAAGTGGCTGGCGGAGTGGCAACGGACGGACAACAAAAAATCCTTCAGGTTGCACCTGCGTCCCTGCATCAGCGGATTCCATTTTTTGCCGGAAGTAAAAAAATGATGGAGAATTTTTTGTGATCCATCAACTATTTTTTATCCATACACTTACGGATCCTGCAGATACCTTGAAGTTTCCTTTCCCGTTTTCATCAAGCGTTACGACAGCATTATGATTTTTCAGAAAGTCCGTGAACTGCTTGCCCGCATACCGTTTTCCCATTTCCATATCTTTATACCCTTCCTGGTCGTTACTGACCAGCACGGCACAGCCTTCGTGTTCAACATCTCCTAAACGGGTCCAGCCAACACAGCTGCCATGATCCAGATAATCTTTTTGTTCGCCGAATGCAAACAGCTTACGCGCATGGATCAAAATAATTAATTTATCTACTTTCGGCAAAAAAATTTCATGATCCTGTCCGTCCCGCCCCTTGTCCGTATAATGCGCACTATACAGATCCGGATAAAAAATACAGGGGTATCCCTGTTCCCGTAAAAGGATCAGCGCATAGGCAATCGGTTTGAACCAGGGTTCCACCGGGGCTTCCAGGGCCTGCAACGGCTGGGTATCGTGATTCGCGACAACCGTTACGGAAAGATCAGGCCGTTCGGAGATAAGGGTATCGTGGAAGATCGTATAGAGATCGTATTCTTTTCCGGCGCGGGAAGCTTCGTGAAAATTATGTTGAAGGCAGGCATCCAGTAAACTCATTCTTCCTCCGGTTGCTTCAATGTATCTGAGCAGCAGCGGCAGGTTTCCGGGTGACCAGTATTCTCCAACGGCAAATAAGTCCGGATTCACTTCCTTCCGCATCCCGTCCAGCCATTCGTTAAAGAATTTCGGTGAAATATGTTTCACGGCATCCAGCCGGTATCCATCGTAATGCAGGGTATCATGCAACCATTTTCCCCAGCGCTTTAATTCTTCGCGCACCGCCGGATTTCTAAATTCAATATCGGAATACATCAGGTAATCGTAATTGCCTTTTTCGTCGTCTACTATTTCTTCCCATCCTTCTCCATATTCATTATTGACAATACGGAAGATCGCGTTTTCATTCCGGTCTGCAGCATAATCAACACCAGAGAAACAATGATAATCCCAGATGAACCGGGAATACTCTCCTTTTCTTCCCCGAAAAGCAAATTTTGTGAAGGCCTCAATTTCAAATGGATCGCTGATAAATTCATTTCGGTTATCCGGATTTACTTTTCGAACCAATACTTTTTCTTTTTCATCCGCACCACCCATATGATTCAACACAACATCCACATAAACATGCAAACCAGCATCGTGCAAAGCATCTACCGCTTCGATCAATTCTTCTTTGGTTCCATATTTGGTTCTTACCGATTCCTTCTGATCAAATTCCCCCAGATCGTAAATATCATACACGTCGTATCCGATCGAATACGCCCCCGTAGTCCCTTTTCCGGCAGGCGGAATCCAAACTGCGGTGATGCCCATTCCGGCAAGCTTTGCCGCATCATTTTTTAACTGCACCCAGAGTTTTCCGTCAGCCGGTAAATACCAGTGAAAGGCCTGCAGGATGGTGCCATTGGTCATATGTTTCTACTTTGAGTGCAGGATGGTGCCATTGGTCATATGTTTCTACTTTGAGATTTTTTTATTGTGCCGGATAACATCCCAGTATTCTTTTCCGTAATCCACCAGAATCTCGGAACCAGCCGGAATATCCCGGGTTGCATCAATGTATACGTTGAATCCTTCGGCTATGTATTCGGCATTGTTTGTCAACCCTTTTATCCGGGTAAGTCCCCGTGCATCATTGGCGTACCGCCCGGACGCTTTTTTAAAGGTTGATGCATCTACCACGTGGTTTCTGTCAATATAAAAAATATATCCGTTGGCCCATTTCCGGTGATTCACTTCTTTCCAGGTTGACAGTCTTCCTTTGTATTCGACGATGCGGCTGCCTTTAGGTATTAATTTTTTTGTAAATAAGCCCTTGCCTGAATAGGGTATGGAAGATGCCCTGATGTACAACTGCCGGGAAAGAAA
>JAYVXJ010000650.1:0-4710 GCA_043785285.1 Chitinophagaceae bacterium | reverse complement strand
CAAATTCATGGTGGTTATGGCTACGTGAAGGAATATCATGTGGAAAGATTAATGCGGGATGCTAAGATCACGCAGATATATGAAGGCACCAGTGAGGTACAGCGCATGGTCATCAGCAGAAGTGTTTTGAAATAACACGTATCTAATTTACCTCGCCGTGGATGAGTTAGGTAACTGAAAAGTGAGGATGTTCTGCTGAAGTAAATGGTATTTTAGGATTGAATCAGGAATTTTTTTTTGAAATGGACCTATCCTTTTATCATAATTTGCTGGATGAGCTGAAACCCGCAATGGTTCAACTTCTCGCTGTTTCCAAAACCAGAACCGCGGAAGAAATTCAGAAACTATACGATCTGGGCCAGCGGGATTTTGGAGAAAATTATGTGCAGGAACTCGTGGATAAGCAAGCCGCTCTTCCACCGGATATCCGCTGGCATTTCATCGGACACCTTCAATCCAATAAGGTCAAATACATGGCGCCCTTCGTTTATATGATCCAGGGAGTAGACAGTCAGAAACTGCTTTTGGAAATCGACAAACAGGCGGAAAAGAACCGGCGCGTGATCCTTTGCCTCCTGCAGGTTCATATTGCGCGGGAAGAAACCAAGTTCGGTTTCAATGAATCGGAATTGATGGAACTGGTGGAAACTATCCCACGTTACCGGAAGGAAAATAAGTTTACTCAGGTGCATATTGCAGGGCTGATGGGTATGGCTTCATTGACAGATAACCGTATTCAGGTCAGGAACGAATTTATTTACCTGAAATCCCTGTTCGACCGGATAAAAACCGCCTTACCGGAAGACCCGGTCCAAACGCTCAGCATGGGCATGAGCAGCGATTACCCGCTTGCCATAGAAGAAGGCAGTACGATGATACGCATAGGAACTGCCCTATTCGGAGTAAGAAATTATATTAAAGAATAAGGGTTAAACCAGTAAATCATTTTGTTTAATTTTATGCCCTCATACCTAAGAAACACATGGCGGATACCACTGCGGAAGAAAAATCATTAAATTTTCTGGAAGAAATTATTGAAGCTGATTTAGCCGGCGGCAAATACAAAAGCATACTCACCCGTTTTCCGCCGGAACCCAACGGATACCTGCATATCGGACATGCCAAATCCATCTGTCTCAACTTCGGACTGGCCCTGAAATACGGAGGAAAAACCAACCTTAGATTTGATGACACGAATCCCGTAAAGGAAGAAACGGAGTATGTGGACAGTATCCTGGAAGACGTGAGCTGGCTGGGATTTCAGCCTGCCCGTGTATTTTATGCATCGGATTATTTTGAAGAATTATATGGATTTGCTATAAACCTAATTCAAAGAGGACTCGCTTATGTAGATGACAGTACCAGTGAAGAAATAGCTTCGCAGAAAGGAACGCACCTGGAACCCGGTATTGAAAATGAATACAGACGCCGCTCCGTGTATGAAAACGGACGGCTTTTTCAGGAAATGCGGGAGGGAAAATATGCAGATGGTAAAAAAGTATTACGTGCAAAAATAGACATGGCTTCGCCCAATATGCACCTGCGTGATCCAATCATTTATCGCATCAAACATACGCATCATCATCGTACCGGAGATGCCTGGTGTATTTATCCGATGTATGATTTTGCGCATGGACAGAGTGATTCAATCGAGCACATCACCCATTCCATTTGCACCCTGGAGTTTATTCCGCACAGGCCGTTGTATGACTGGTTCATTGAAAAACTCGAGATTTTCCCATCCAGACAATTTGAATTCGCCCGGCTCAACCTGAATTATACGGTGATGAGTAAGCGAAAACTCCTGCAACTGGTAAATGAGAAATTTGTGAGTGGCTGGGATGATCCACGCATGCCCACCATTTCCGGATTGCGTCGCAGGGGATATACGCCGGAAAGTATCCGCAACTTTACAGAACGCATTGGCGTTCAGAAAAGGGATAATCTCATTGATGTATCCCTGCTGGAATTCTGCATAAGGGAACACCTCAATAAAACGGCATTACGGAAAATGGTTGTTTTTGATCCCCTGAAACTGGTGATTAGCAACTACCCCGATACGGTTGAAATGCTTAGCAGTGAAGATTTGCCTGAAGGAGCAGAAAAGAACAGCCACCGGGAATTGCCGTTTAGTCGCGAGTTGTACATCGAACGGGAAGACTTCATGGAAGAGCCGCCTAAAAAATTTTTCCGGCTTGCACCCGGCAAACGAGTTCGTTTAAAAAGTGCTTATATCATTCAGTGTGATGAAGTAATCAAAGATGAATCCGGAAAAATTATCGAACTCAGGTGCACTTATTTACCGGAAAGTAAAAGTGGCGCCGATGCATCCGGATTAAAAGTTCAGGGAACCCTTCACTGGGTAAGTATTGCCCATGCTATCAATATTAAACTAAGATTATACGACCGCCTGTTTAAAATGGAAAATCCCGGAATGGAAGAAGGCGATTTCAAAGAGTACATCAACCCCGACTCCCTTCAGGTTATTTCCAATGCATTCGCAGAACCTTCCATCCGGAATGCTAAATTCAATGAGCGCTACCAGTTTATCCGCAAGGCTTATTTCTGCCTGGATAAAGACAGTTCTGGAGAAAAGATTATATTCAATCGTACGGTCACTTTAAAAGATGCATGGGCGAAAGAGGTAAAAAAGAGTTGACGGATGACAGTTGACTGTGTTTCATGTGCAAATTCGCATCTGATATCCGTCAACTGTCATCCGTCAACCTAAACTTTTTGTCGTCATCGCTCATGGTCTGATCCTGGTATACTTCCCGGCGTTGCGGCATGAATTCCTGATTTATAGAAACAACTGAATCAGCCTGAATATCAGTAAGTTTTAAGTCTGTCCTCAATTTTTGTTTCATCTCCCCAGCGCGGGTAGCCGGGTCTTTCCGGGCAAAAGTATCTACGGAAGAGAACAGGGCCAGCATTACAATAGCGCCTGGTATGAAGTTGTTTCATCAGTCAACGTTTTGTTGAGTGATAAAAGAAGCCAAATACATGCCAGAGCCGGAAATTTATACCGCCTTTATGCAGGCGGCAAAAGGGTATATTCAACCGGATCAATAAGTACTTTCAGAACTTCAGTAAATTGCGACTATGAAGCAATACCTGAATCTGCTCCGGCATGTGTTAGAAAAGGGAGTTCAAAAGGCTGACCGAACCGGTACCGGCACCATCAGTTGTTTTGGATACCAGATGCGGTTTGACCTGCGGGAAGGGTTTCCATTAGTGACCACCAAAAAGCTTCATCTGAAAAGCATTATCTACGAACTACTCTGGTTCCTGAAAGGGGAGACCAATACCCGTTATCTGAAAGAACATGGGGTAAGTATCTGGGATGAATGGGCGGATGAACAGGGAGAACTGGGACCGGTTTATGGTAAACAATGGAGAAGCTGGGAAGGAGCTGGTGGAAAGAAGGTGGATCAGATCAGCGAAGTCATTCAACAATTGAAAAAAAACCCGGATAGCCGCCGGATTATTGTCAGCGCCTGGAATGTGGCTGATCTTCCGGAAATGGCGCTGATGCCCTGTCATGCGCTGTTTCAATTTTATGTAGCTCCCCCTGTGGTTGCCGGCGGTCGTGGAAGTTTGAGTTGCCAGCTTTATCAACGCAGTGCAGATGTATTTCTCGGTGTGCCATTTAATATAGCCTCTTATGCCTTACTGACGCTGATGATTGCACAGGTCTGTGATCTGGAGCCCGGTGATTTTATTCATAGTTTTGGTGATGTACACCTGTATAACAATCACCTCGGTCAGGCTCATTTGCAACTTTCCAGAACAGCAAATGCATTGCCTCAAATAAAACTGAATCCACTGGTAAAAAATATTTTTGATTTTCAGTTTGAAGACTTTACACTGGAAAATTATCAACCTCATCCGCCAATCAAGGCACCGGTAGCGGTTTAAATCAGCATTCGATATGAAGCTTTCCATAATTGTTGCCGCGTCCGAAAATAATGTGATAGGGAAAAACAATCAGATGATCTGGAATCTTCCGGAGGACATGCGTTTTTTCAAAAACACGACCTGGGGATTTCCACTCATCATGGGAAGAAAAACCTATGAGGCTCTGGGAGGCAAACCGCTGGCAGGTCGTTTTAATATTGTGATCACAAGGGATAAAAAGTATACCGCTGCACATCCTGCCGTTCAGGTGGCTGGAAATCTTGCTGAAGCTATTGCGCTGGCAAAACAAACCGATTGCAAAGAAGCTTTTATTGGCGGAGGCGGACAACTTTATGCCGAGTCCATTCTGGTTTGTGATAAAATTTATTTAACCCGCGTAAAAGCAATCCTGGAAGGAGATGCATTTTTTCCGGAAATTTCCCGGGATATATTCGAACTGGCGCATTCAAAAATAGTTCCTGCAGATGAAAAACATGCCTACACGATGGATTTTCAAACATGGACGAAAAAAAATGCCATACCTGCATAACTGGTTAATCCGGGAACATGTATTCCAGCACCCAGCTTGTTTTTAAATATCTGAATTATACCTGGAGCGCATCCAATGGAAAAGGGCATGGAATCCATTCTCCATTTGTTTATGAATTTGTTGCGGAAGTGCTTAATGACAGCCGGCATTTTTATCCTTATACTGCCATTGAAAAAGTCAGGTCTGAATTGTGCCACGATCAGCGAATCATAGAGGTAGCAGATCTTGGTGGTGGATCCTTGCGCAAAAGTTCTTCAAAAAAG
>JAYVXJ010000649.1:0-14614 GCA_043785285.1 Chitinophagaceae bacterium | reverse complement strand
TGGGGTTCCGGGAATACAGCTAGCATTGTCGCTGACCGGTCCTCCTTTAACGCAGTTTATAAGGGGATTGCTTTAGCCCGGGATGGTGCTGATAATTTTCTGTATGCGACCAATTTTCATGAAGCCAAAATTGATGTATTTGATAAGAATTTCAAATACGTTACCGGTAAATCCTTTAATGATCCGGGTATCCCCTCCGGCTTTGCTCCTTTCAATATCCGGAATATCGGCGGCTGGCTTTATGTTACTTATGCCAAACAGAAACCGGATCGTCATGACGACCAGTCAGGTCCGGGTAATGGCTTTGTAACCATTTTTAAACCTAATGGCTCCAGGGTGAAACGATTTGCTTCGCATGGCCCGCTCAATTCTCCCTGGGGAATTGTTCAGGCTAAAACAGAATTTGGCATGGAAACTGAAAATGCCATTCTAATCGGGAATTTCGGAGATGGCCGCATTAATGTTTACGATGACGAAGGAAGATTTCTAGGCCCCTTGAAAGATGGTGGACATCCCATTAAAATAGATGGATTATGGGCGCTCGAAAATGAAGTTCCCCTGGCTGACCCCGCTCAACTATTTTTTACCGCCGGCCCGGCTGAGGAAAGCCACGGTCTTTTCGGGTATTTGCAAAAACGGCACTAAAATATACCCTTCCGTTTTGCTTCGATAAGCATCACAGTAAATAAAAAGGCTTTAAATAGTTTTATTTGAAGCCTTTTTCATGCTCCCGGAAAAGAGTATCATCCCGCATGTCCAATATTGATGGTTTTAGCATTTGGAGTTTCAAATAAAATAAAATAAATATGCCGGAAGTCAATATCTTAAATGTATGAAACCATCAATATTCAGTCGCAGGAAATTTGTAAAAAATACCGGATCTGCAGTGGGACTTTTACCATTCGCATCCCTCTTGCACTCACCATCAAAAAATGAGGCGCTTAATAAAAAAATAGTTTGCATAGGCGGTCATCCGGACGATCCCGAAAGCGGCTGCGGTGGAACGCTCGCAAAATTCGCAAATGCCGGAAATCCCGTTACCATTATTTATTTAACAACCGGGGAAGCAGGTATAGAGAATAAGCCGCACGCCGAAGCTGCTGCCATAAGAAAACAGGAATCCATCCATGCGTGCAAAATATTAGGAGCGAAACCAATATTCGCAGGGCAGATAGACGGCGACACGATTATGAATAATGATTGGGTTACAAAAATGCAAAAGCTAATTGAGGAGGAAAAGCCAGACCTGGTCTTTACCCATTGGCCAATAGATTCCCATAAGGATCATCAGATTACCAGTCTCCTGGTAATTCAGGCATGGATGCGTACCCAACAAAAATTTCCATTGTATTTTTTTGAGGTTTGTGCCGGTGAGCAAACCATGGGTTTTCATCCGACTGATACCGTGGATATCAGCAATACCCAGGACCAGAAAAAAAAAGCAGTATACTGTCATATTAGTCAGGATCCGCCGGGCATCTATAGTTGCGGTCATGCTGCCATGGAAGATTTCCGCGGAAGACAACTGGGCGCGAAAGCGGCCGAAGGTTTTGTAAGAATGACCGGAAGAGGTCAGGGAGGATTAAGCTAATAGCCACCATTCCCTTTCAGAAGGACTATCTGCCGGAAATACTTTCAGATCGTAGTTTCCATTATCATGAATGGCATAAATGATTCCATTGGTAATATTCTTCACGGTATACGTCTTTGCCTTAGCCAGCTCGGCATGATCAAGTAACATATCGCCAATAACTAATTGCTGTATATCATTTACAGAACTGATCTTCTTTAGCATACTACAGGTTTTATGATTTGAAAAAATACGGTTAATCAAAAACCTCATGTCCAGCCCTCCACCCCTATAAAGATAAAAAGTATGCCAAAAAATAAAGGAGATGTAAAAATATCAACTTCAGGCAAATTATTAATTAAAAAATCCTTTTTTGAATCAGATTAATGGTTCAAAGGCCTTTTTTTTAGCATTCCGCCTTTGGAATCTTTAACACTACTCATGACCACAAAAGAATTTGAATCAATCTTTTCAATCTCCGAATTTAATTTATTCAATTCCAGCCGGGTTACCACGGTATAAATAATGTCTATTTCTTTTGCCTCACCTCTTTTTCCGTAACCACGCTTTCCATTGTAAACAGTAAGACCCCGGCCTAAACTATCCATAATCATGTGGCGGATTTCTTCACTATGTGTGGATATGATCGTAACACCGATATATTCTTCTATGCCTTCTACAATAAAATCCAGCGTTCTGGAAGCCGCTATATAGGTTATCATGGAGTAAAGTGCAATTTCAATGGAAAGAAAATAAGCAGCAGTTGAGAAAATAATCACATTAATAACAATGATGATATCTCCGATGGTTGTACCCAGTTTACGGCTTAAGAAAATAGCCAACACCTCCGTTCCATCAATTACAGCGCCTCCCCGCACGGCAAGCCCTATGCCTGCACCCAGAAAAAAACCTCCAAAAACCGCTACTAATAGTTTATCCTGCGTTACATCCGGGAAATGAACTGTTGCCAGAACCAGGGCAAGCCCTGAAATAGCCAGCGCCGTCTTTATCGCAAATGTTCTGCCCATCACCTTATACCCCAGAATAATAAAGGGTAGGTTTATACAGATGATTAATTGGTATAACGGAATGGCCGTGAGCGCGGATATCAAAAGAGATATACCCGTTGCACCGCCATCAATAAAATGATTGGTTAATAAAAACCCCTTGAAACCAAATGCTGCCGAAAAAATGCCGGCTATCATTAAGAGTGAATCTTTAATCAGCCTGACAATCGTCATCTTAAGTTTCCGTAAACCACGTGCCAGCTCATAATCGGAATATTGTTTCCCTTCTTTAACATTTTTTTTCTTGCGGAGAGACGTCCGTACTATGATCTGGGTTAAAATGGAATTAATGCTATCTTATTAAGTCTGCAGAAAGGGGTAGTTATAGCGGAAAATACGATTCATTCAAATATAAAATAATTAAATCCCTCCGGATAAAATTTCTGGACGATTATTCATTCGAAGAGAAATATCCTCCGATAATCCGTATACTAACTTAACGACCTGATGATTCCTTTCAAGTGTAATTAACCCTATTCCTTTTCTGAATGAGGAACTTCCCCTTTAGACTACAAAAACTTTTATGTAATGTGTATTACTGTTTCAACATGCCAGAACAGCATGGGATAAATGAAGAGCATCGGAAAGATATAAAAAAAATAACCAAAGAAGCGGTTGTATCCAGTTATGAAAACACCAGCATCTTTGATTATTCAGTACTTATTCTCCTGGAATTTATAAACAGGACCGTTTACCGGCATTCCATGAATTCGCTCAATTACAGACTACCTTACATACGCTACGCCAAGGTCTAACTTATTCGGCTTTGTAGTGTCACTTGGAATCGTATCTGTTACAGTAAAATTTCCCTGAACAAATGCCATCCTTGGAGACATCGTATCCGGCCTTGATGGTCTTGAAGTGTCACGCGGTATGGTATCTGTTAGTGTTTGTCTGGAAGCAATACGGGTTCCAGTTTTGTTGGTGGTCGCCACCGAGGCGCCAATGATGCAAAGGCCCGCGAAAGCGGACAGTAGGACTTTTTTCATAACTGTTCAAATTTTAATGTTTAAAAAGAATCCTACGATTTAGGAAAAGGTTATTCTTTCTTTTCTTTCCGTGCATTGCTGTACGATTAGAAGTTCGATCTATAGAATGTAAAAACCATGCCAGTTTATTTTGTGCTTAATTTCTATGGCCCGTTTTTATCCCCATTCCCAAATGCCTGCATCCGGCCCTTCCTTTCAAACGGCCTCTTATAGCACTGTATCCCGGGTATGTATGCTTATTCAGATCATCCGGCATCTGATGGCCATGATCAGGTCGCATGGGAATAGACCGGTTTTCGCGTTTCATTAACAGTATTACTTCCATCATCACAGTATACATATCATACGTCTCCCGATAAATGATCTGCTTCATAAAAATTACCGTTGCTATCGCGTTTTATATTTCGCAAATGCAGAAAATGAATATGACGGTCTAACCTTATCGGGAAGTTGTGCCAAATGAGTTCCCCATCAGCTTCTTTTTGGATTATGCCCTGGATACAAAAAAAAATGGAATGGAGATAATGTAAATGAATACGCAATACAATGGGCCGAAGAACAATTCGGGGAAAAACAGGTCCTGCAACAGATCATTCTGGGTTGCGGCGGTTTACAATATAGTTATTCAGGGCCGCCGGAAAACCAGGATTACTCCCTGATCTGCAGATCACTTTTTGCAAAATCTTCAGCCAGGCGATTTAATTCTTCTGCCGGAATAGTTTTAGTATCCTCATCAATAACGATCCGATATCGGAAACTAACGGATTGGTCTTTTTTCAAATGAAGATTCAGAGAATCTTTACCATTTGTGAAAATTCTTTGCCCTAGCGGATTGGCAGCAAACAAACCATATCCGCGGGCATGCCAGAAAGTGGGGTATCCGGGGTTTCCCGGATGATCAATGATGGCAATACTTACCGAATCGATCCCCATTTTGGCATACACTTTACACCAGACAGCACGCGAACCCCAGGCAGCGTCCCCCTGTTTACCCTCGCTGGTTAAATAATTTCCATTGGCCACGGTATCGGTACCTCCTTTTACAAGCGTACTATTTCCCTTATTATCCTTGAATTCCTGATCTTCTTTCGCGGGCATCTGAAGTTCATGGGCAAGACGGATGCCCAACATACCATCTTTGGCATCCGTAAAAAGTACATCGGTATCCGCCTTCAGAACGGTCAGCCTGTCTATCATCCGGTGATGCCCACTACCACTAAATTCTAACCGGGTGGTTTCTTCCAGTAGTGTTTTTCCCTGCTGGTTGTGCCACCTGGCATAATAGACAAGTGCCCCTTTTGTGCTACCGGAGATTTTCTGAAAGCTGTCGGTTTTTATCCAACCATATGCCTGCTTTTTTGCTGCCGGAATAGCATATGAATTATTCCAGAAATCCAACCCGTTTACATTTTCAAAAGTCAACCACAGGCCTACATGATGCGGATGATCCGTTGGTTCGCCAGGCCTTAGATCCAAAGGGAAACCACGGGTGACTATAGTTCCGTAAGCCGTATAAATGGGATATAATACCGGCTTTTCCAAGGAATCCGGACAAATAAAACAGGTAAACAATTTTTGCCCTATAAAAACGTCAACCTTGTTTTCGTTTTTTGATTTCACCAGGTTCACCATTTCGTTTAACTGCGCCATAGATGTTGAAATGACCAGGGTCAGCAGAATACATAAGGCAAATGCACGGAAAATGAATCTCCTCATTATTAGAATTTTCTTTCTTTCAATACTGAAATATTTTTCCATCCGCCATTACTTCCTGAGTGCCTTCATCAAAAGTTACCCTGGCTCCGGTATGAACCGCCGCATTGGTCATGATATTGGCAATAGAATGACTGTACCCTGCTTCTACAGGCGCATGGGGTTGTTTACGACTACGGATACATTCCATCCAGTTGCGGATATGGTTGGAAGTAAGTGAATCCCCTCCGGTATTTGCAGAGGTCACTACTTTTTCTACAACAGATAAACTCATTTCCGGTAACAGGTTGGGTTGCATTTGCATTTCATCTGCAAAATGTTTGGTAAGTCCGCCAGCCGGAGAAATTTTATTTGTGTTCAGGTTCAACTCCCCTCCATTGGAATAATAAATTTCTGAAGGGTCCTCCACTCCATTGTGCATGCGCGATGCAAAAATTACCTGGAAACCGCTGGTCGGATCATTCTCAGGACCATAATCAAACGCTGCGGTAATAGTATCCCAGTTTTTCCGGCCATCCTTCCACATATAAATCCCTCCATTTGCAACTACACTACGGGGATGTTGCAATCCGGTAAACCAATGTACGGTGTCAATCTGATGACTCATCCATTGTCCGGGTAAACCGGATGAATAAGGCCAGAACAGACGGAACTCCAGATATTTTCTCGGATCGAATGAATCGGCTGGCCTGTTTAGTAAAAACCTTTTCCAATCCGTATCTTCCTGTTTTATCAGTCCGGTAAGTCCCGGACGGCGCCAGCGTCCCGGCTGGTTAACGTTCCAGGTAAGTTCCACCATGCTGATCGGCCCAAATTTGCCGGAACGGATAAATTCATTGGCGGCCATGTAATTGGCACCGCTCCTTCTTTGAGAACCGATCTGAACAATCTTCCCACTTGCCTTTATGGCTTTCAGCGCCGCGCGGTTGTCTTCCATGGTTTCAGCAAAAGGTTTTTCCACATAAGCATCACAGCCTGCATTCACGGCTTCGATGGCGTGTAAAGCATGCTGAAAATCTGCCGTGCTGATAAATACCGCATCCACCAATTTCTTACTATACAGTTCTTCGTTATTTCTGCAGGCAATGACATCATGCTGCATCTTTTCTTTCCATTTAGCAGCCCCTTCCTCCCTTCTTTTATTCCAGATGTCCGATACAGCCACCACATCAAAATTTAATTCCTTATAATGATTCATAAAGCAGGGCATGTGGGTTGACTTATGACGGTCGGAAAAACCAACCACGCCCACCCGCACGCGATCGTTTGCGCCAATAATCCTTTTATAGCTACTAGCGGTCCATGCCATTTTTGAAACGAACACAGCCGTTCCTGCTAAAGAAGCCTGTTTAACAAATGCCCTTCGGGAATTTTTCATGTCATTCATTTGATTAATAAATATAACGCTGCTCCAAGTATATTCTATCTGGAAAAGCGGATCATAAAATAGAATAATTGATCCTAAACCTGCCCCAATTATATCTTAACTATCCCATTATGGAAAGTAATTTCTACACATGTAAAGCTCAAGAAAAAAACAAAATGATCGTATATTCCGCATTTTCAATGGAATCCACCTCTTTATTGAATTGATTACTAAATGTATAGAAAATAAAGAATCTGTGAAAAATAGTTTGGTACGCAGATTGAAAATATAAATTAGTTTTTCATAGGATATTGGATTTTTCAAAAGGGCTGGATGTCTATCCGGCCCTTTATTTTATTCCCTGTCCCTGCCGGTATAACCCTTATATACATGTTCTCTTCCCGGATAAGAACCCGGATTGATTCAGCTTTGCAGATTGGCAGTCGCGAATACGCCCGGCACACTCATTTTCCGGAAATGCAAAAAAAGAGTAAAATATTACCTGTTTCAATTACTTTTATTTTATGAAAAAGCTTATCCCATGCTTATTCCTTTCCTTTTGTTTTCAATCCATACTGGCTCAGAAGGCTGACCATTTAACACGTAACGCAGAACGCCAAAAGAAGAACACATTTATTCAGGATAGTCTCGACAGTTATATTCTTCAGGGGTTGAAGGACTGGAATTTGCCCGGTCTTTCCCTGGTGATTGTAAAAGATGGTAAAGTGCTGCTGATGAAGGGCTATGGGGTAAAGGATATTGTTTCCAAAGCCCTGGTAGATACCAATACGTTGTTCATGATCGCCAGCAATACCAAGCTTTTCACCGCCAGTTCACTTGCTTTATTGGAAACACAAGGCAGGCTTTCGTTGAATGATCCTATTACCAACTATTTTCCCGATTATCGCTTATACGATTCCACTACTACAAAACTGATTACCATCCGCGATCTGCTCTGCCATCGTATTGGCACCAAAACATTCCAGGGCGATTTCACTTTCTGGAATACTTCCCTCAGCAGGGAAGAAATTATGAGAAGAATGCGATTGCTGAAACCTTCACAGCATTTTCGCCAGGACTTTGGCTATTGTAATAGTTGCTTCTTAACTGCGGGACAAGTTATTCCGGCAGTCGCGGGACAAACCTGGGAAAGTTTTGTGCAGACGAAAATATTGGATCCGCTCGATATGCGTCATACCCTGGTGTTATCCACCGGCATTGCTCAACAGGCTGATGTTGCAGTTCCCTATACTACTTCTTTTTCAGGGAAATTAAACCGTGTACCCTATGATAATTGGAATAATCTTGCGCCTGCAGCGAGTATGGTAAGCAATGTCCGTGATCTTTCTCATTGGCTATTGATGCAATTGGACAGCGGAAGGTACAATGGCAAACAGGTACTTCCCTGGGAGGCAGTACAAAAAACCAGAGATATAAATATAATCCTTAGCAGTCGTAAATCCACTTCACTGCCTATACATTTTATGGGATACGGACTCGGTTTATTTGTCGCTGATTACGAAGGACGTCAACTTTACTGGCATACCGGCGGCGCCGGCGGAATGGTAAGCAATGTTTGTTTTGTGCCCGAAGAAAGGCTGGGCATTGCCATCTTAACTAATAATGATAATCAAAATTTTTTTGAAGCCCTCCGGTATCAGATCCTGGATTCTTACCTGGGAGTGCCATATGAAAACAGAAGTCAGCACGCCCTAACGGGTTTTGAGCGTGCAGAAGATGCACAGGTAAAACAAATTAATAACTGGAAAGAAAACGTAAAAGGGAACAGACCCGAACTTGCTTTGTCATCCTATACAGGCGTCTACTCCAATTTGTTATATGGAACTATTCAAATTGATCAGAAAGAAAACCAGCTTATCATTCATTTCAGCACAAAGCCGGATTTAGCGGCAACGCTGGATTACCTCGATAACGGTAAATGGCTGCTCACCTACAATAATATCGAATACGGGATCTATAAAATTCAATTCGATATAAAGGATGGTAAGGTAAATTCCATCACCACATGGCAAAATCCTTTTGTTGAATTTGATCCCTACCTGTTTATTAAAAATTAGGTTTATTGAGGCAATCTCCCGTCCCTGGCTTCCTGTTTCAATTGATCATTGGCCATTACCCCCACTTCAACCCGGCGGTTCAGCGTTCTGTGTTCATCAGAATCGTTTGGATGTTTTGGCTGACTTTCCCCATACCATTTTATATCCAGCCGGTTAGAAGCAACTCCTTTTGTTTGTAAAAACTCACTTACGGAATACGCCCTTTTTTTAGATAGATTCATATTGTAAGCATCCGTGCCGGTATTATCCGTATGCCCTTCCACCAGGATATTGCTTTGCGGATATTTCACAAAAACTCCGGCCACTTTTTCCAATTCGCTTTTAGCAGCCTCACTCAGCTCGCTCGAATTAATCTTAAAAAGCAATCCGGAATTAAACGTCATATTGATTCCCTCTCCCACTCTTTCTACCTGTGCATCCGGAACGGCCTGCTTGATTTCTTCTGCCTGCTTATCCATATGATGTCCGATCAGATAACCCGCACCACCTCCAACGGCTGCACCAATTAAGGCTCCCCAGATAGAACTTTTACCACCGCCGCCAATGATTGCACCTGCTGTTCCGCCGGCGGCTGTTCCAATAGCGGTTGCTTTCTGTGTATTGTTTAGCGTTTTGCAACTGGCTATCCCGGCAATAATCACCATTACCCAGATCAGCTTCTTTAAATATACCATGCTGTTAATTTGAAAAATTTAAAAATTAAAACCGGTTCCATTTATTTACAAATGGTTGTCTGCAAAAGGTCAATCGTAATATCTTTCATTCCTTTATCCTGCCCTTTCCGGATGGATTCGCAGAGGGTTTGCTTTTCTGCATTACTCATTTTTTTATCCAACTGGCTGGCATTGTCTGTTCCGTATTTTTTCTGAAAGATCTTAATCTGAAGGGCCGTCTTGCTTTTCCAGGCTTCTGCATCATCTTTACCCTTCGCAATGGCTTCCTCATAATCATTCATGGCTTCCGTAAAATTTCCGGCTGCGGAATGAATGTCCCCTTTTTGTTCATAGAAATTCAGGTTTGTAGCATCGAGGGTTATGGCCTCTTGAATATTTTGTAATGCTTCCGCATAACGCTGCTGTTTCGTATATACGGCTGCGATCTTCGCATTGATTGTTGCACGTTGGGCGGTATTCCGGTTTTTTGAAGTCAGACTGACAATGCTGTTCAAATCCGCCGCCGCCGCATCGTGCATTCCCAGACCTTCCTCTGCGCCTGCCCGGGCAAACAAATTATCAATACTATTCTTGTCGATTTTCAATCCCAGACCTGCAGTAGTCAGTGCATCATTATATTGCTGAAGTCCGTTAAGGGCTGTTGCTTTACCTGCATATGCTTTTTCTTTGGCATCATAAGAATCGCATTTTTTAATTACTCCATTAAAATTAGTTAAGGCCCCCTGATAATCCCCGGCCCTATTTTGATCCTGTGCCGTATTGATGGTTTTGTAGCAATTATTGGACATGGTAACCAGTCCGCTTTTGCAATTTATATACAACTGACTCATTAAGAGTAAGATACAACCTGCTATACATTTTTTCATACGTCAATTTTATAGTAACCTGTTTTCGGGATGCCTGCGGGATAGCAGGCACAACCCCCTGTTAAAAATTCGTGCCGGGATTAAAAAAGCAACCGGTTTTGAGCTCCTTCAAGCAAAACTAATTTATAAAAATATGAGAATGAACACCTATCATAAAGAATACTAATTTAGTTTGACTGCAGGAAAGATGTTTTTGATAGCATCAACCGTTTGGATTTAATGGACAACCCATTTCAATAATATCAGAAACCCGTACCTTCGTTTTTGCAAAGGAAATGCTTTCTTCCTATTTCACCGTTCCATATGCGATGGAACTAATGGCGCCTACAAATTATTATGTCAATTCATAATTATCTATAATTTGTAGGAATGAAAACGCTAAAGTCAATCTATACACTTCCCATTATTCAATCTCCTTCTTCCATATGGATCATTCCCTGTGTTTCCCTTTTTTGTATCCGACTACTTACTTTATTTCCTGGGTTACCTGAAATGACCGGAATTCCGGAAAATTCATCAAACGATAAACAATGAAACTGGTATTCATAATCGGTCTGGGCGGCGGCATTGGTAGTATGCTTCGCTATTTGATGCAGGTTTTTGTAAGCCGGCATGTATCCATTGCTTTCCCCTGGGGAACATTTCTCGTAAACTGTTCCGGCTGTTTTTTAATCGGTATATTATATGCGCTATCCGTTAAATTCACCTGGATGACCATGGAATGGAGAATGTTCCTGATAGCCGGACTTTGCGGAGGATATACCACGTTCTCCAGCTTTTCCTATGAAAGTATCAGCCTGTTCCGACAGGGTGCCTACAGCTATTTCCTATTGTACACCGTGTTGAGTGTGGTATTGGGTTTGCTGGCAACCGTTGCGGGAGCAGCTATTTTTAAATGAATTAAATCCGGCATAATGGAATTCAAAAAAATATTGATTGCCGTGAAAGACAGCGCAAATGCCCTGCGTGCAGCAAAAACGGGATTTGCCCTCGCCCATAGTCTCGGTGCCACGGTCGGACTGATTTTCGTGGTTGATAAATCCAGAGAGGTGGTTAGTGCCGACTTAGGCATCACGTCTAAACAAAGTGGAACGGTGCTACTTGGTGAAGCAGAAAAGAGTATTGAACAATTGATCCAAATGTATACTAGTGAAGAACGGATTGTTCGCTTTACTCCGGAAGGTTCGCCGGAAAAAGAAATTCTGAATATTGCCAAAGAATGGGAAGCCGATCTGATCGTTATGGGAAGCCCCGATAAGTCCGGACTAAACCGTCTATTATCAGGTTCTAAAACAGAATATGTTATTAAACATGCAGGCGTTCCGGTTATGATAACAGCAGGATGTGAGTAGTTCTCAATCACCATCTTTCGATTCATTTGCTTTTACAAATGCGGCCCTTTTTGGCGCAGGAACAACGGCATCCGCTCCTTTGACAGCTTTCCAAATCACTTCTGTAAATGCCCTGTCCGGTATCCGGTCTTCTTTTGAGAAATCAAAAGTCTCACTTTTCCGTTGCCAAGCATTTACTACCGTATTACGTACGTTGATATCGGTTTGCAACGGTTTAGCTTCAAAAGGAGTAAGATTCGCTGTATCAGAAAAACATCGCCACATGGGCATGGACGACGCATCATACTGGCTCATGGGAGGAATACCCAGAATGAGTTCAATGGTATGCAGTACGGAAGTGGTTGAATACATCGTATGATCAACCGTATGTCGTTTTACAAATCCCCCCGCAACATATGCCGTACTTCGATGTGCATCCACATGATCGGGGCCATCCTGTGCATCATCTTCCAACACAAACACCACGCTTTCTTTCCATACCGGGCTTTTACTTAAATAATCTACAAACATCCCAACAGCCAGATCATTATCCGCACAATGGGCAAATGGCGTAGGTCGCCCTTTTTTAAGTCCCTCCGTATGATCATTGATGATACGCAACGTATTAAGCTGCGGTAAAGCATGATGGGAAACCAATGAATCAAAATCTCTTTTCCACTGACCTACCCGCGTAGTATCTCTTACCTTTTGATCCCAACTGGTATAATAATGACAATAGTGCCCTTTTAAAATCGGGATATTCGGCTTGTAATTATCGGCGAACTCACCATAAGTGCGAAAGCTTACGCCTGCACGGGCGCAATGGTTCCAGATAAATCCACCCTTGTTATTGGCAATGGCCCGGTTCCCTTCTCCATCATAATTCCCTCCGCGATCACCATAGCTGGTCGGCCACGTTTTTTCCAGATAATCCGTAGCATAGCCTCCCATGCTCCAGTTATGCCCGTCTGCACTCACTTCCGCGTTCACATAAAAATTATCCAGGAGCACAAATTCCCTGGCGAGAGCATGCTGATTTGGAGTAATTTTTTCTCCAAAAATGCACAGGCTGGCGTCTCCATTACCCTCCGTCAGATCTCCCAAAACCTGATCATAGGTTCTGTTTTCTTTGATAATATAAAATACATATTTAATGGGAGAAGAATCCCCGATCTTCATGGGAATGGGATTGCCTTCTTTGCCTGGTGCTGTACGTTCATTGTTTTTATTGTATGGAGAATTTTCATATACTAGCCGGGAATACTGGCTTAACTGTTCAACCGTGGGTGCTTTAAAAAAACTTAGACTTCCTAAAAATAAACCGCCGATATATTGCTGCTTTTGGGCTCCCTTCTGATAGGATAATGAGGCACTGGTATCAAATGCCCTGTATTCCGGATTCGGCAAGGAAGTAAACCCTTTACCATTTGCGACATAAACGCGGTTATCAATTACT
This sequence comes from Chitinophagaceae bacterium, assembly GCA_043785285.1. Lineage (GTDB taxonomy): Bacteria > Bacteroidota > Bacteroidia > Chitinophagales > Chitinophagaceae > Puia. Next base: position 1,504 of record JAYVXJ010000649.1, on the reverse strand, counting down.
TTAATCGCAGTCGGATACCAGCCTACCGGAATAAATCCTTTGGATTTGCTGGATCCGGGGTGGCTAACATCAAATACCGTCAGGCAATTATTATCTGCATTGGCGATATACAGCGTTTTCTCATCCGCGCTCAACGCCACCGCATTGGTGGTAGAGCCCGCAGGAGATTCCGGGTAGAGTGCCGCATTGAGCGTTTCGATCAGCTTTCTTTTTTGTATATCAATCACCGAAACATTGTTATCATTCGCATTAGCAACAAAAAGATATTTACCGTTTTTTGTCAGACAGATATCATTTGGATTGTCTCCCACCGCGATGCGATCTGTAATCTTTTTCAGCTGGGTATTATAAATTAAAATTTTATCCCCGCCCCATAAGGAAATATACAATTCCTTTTTATTGGGTGATAACCGGCAGGTATACGCTTCAGCGCCCAAGGACAGCGATTCCGACTTTTTTGTTTTTAAATCAACGGTATATAAAGCGTTATTTTCTTTGGTGACAACGTAAAGGGTTTGGCTTGCATTATCAATGTCCATTCCTGCAGGAGAAATCTTTACCGGCCAGGGTCTCCCTAAGGAAATACTGTCCTTCAATACCAATTTTCCATTTTTAATACTATATTTTAAGATGCGGTTATCATTTCCTCCGGAAGCATACAGATATTTTTCATCTCCGCTGAAAACAAGTCCCAGCCAGCTTTTCGGTATGGTCACCTGACTTAATATCGCAGGATGTACAGCATCAATCAACTGTATGGTCTGGGTACTCTGCCCATTGTTCGTAACAGCCATGTATTTTTTTGAAGAAGAAACAGCAATATTTAACGGAAGATCTCCGAGAGGCAAAGAACTTCCTACTGGCGTAAGGCTCCAGCCATTCGGCAACTGAATCCTTTGGGCAATTGAATCCTGCTGTGCATAAGTGATTCCGGAACAGGCGAGAATGAATAGTATAAATAAGAAGTTTCTCATGTGGGTAAATTGAAGAGAATAGGTAAAATTAAGCAGTCTGTATGAATTGAATACCAATTTTACAAAGCGCGGATATTTGTCCGGGAATAAAAATATATTGGTCTGTGGCCCTGAGTTGCCTGGAGGTTTAGGGCTGCAGGTTTCAGCCCATCCCCTGATGCTGTTAAGGAAATAGTTCCTTTACTCTTGTTTGACTGAATGACGGCAAGGCACATACCGTTAAATGCTTTTCGTGCATTCGCTTTAAAGGGTTCGTGACTGATTTCATTTCCATTATCAACAGCGATTATTGAAGCATTGCCACGGAGTCTGAAGTGGATTAACTCGTCCGCATCCGGAACCAGATTGCCATCTTTGTCCAAAACCTTTACCGTAATAAAAGAAAGATCAGTTCCATCCGCTTTGATAATTTTCTTATCTGCCAGCAGTTCAATTTTTACAGGTGATCCTGCTGTCTTAATTTCTTTAACCAAAACTACTTTCCCATTTTTTCTGGATACGGCCTTCAGGGTTCCTGCTGTGTATTTCAA
>JAYVXJ010000648.1:0-4716 GCA_043785285.1 Chitinophagaceae bacterium | reverse complement strand
GCCGAATATGGCCACCATGGAGGTTCTACTGCCATTTCAGGTGGGTTTGAATATTGGGGTACAGCCATACCGCAATTGTCGGGGAAGTATCTTTTTGGTGATATTCCTTCAGGAAGGTTGTTTTATATAGAGATGGCGGATATAAAGCAGGGAAAACAGGCACCCATCAAGGAATGGAAAATTTCTATTGACGGCAAGCAGAAGACACTTACTGAACTTTCCGGGAATGAACGTGTAGATCTGCGCTTTGGCAGAGATGCCCAGGGTGAATTATACCTATTAACCAAGCCAGATGGAAAAGTGTATAATTTAGTGCGGGCTAACAACCACTAACTTTATCCAAACTCAGGGCCACAAATTAAATACTGTTTACCAGTTATTCCCGGAAATGGATTTTCCCTTTTATACATCCTGATAAAATGGCGTTGTTTAATAAATCCGATGGAATTTAGCCAGTTAATAATATCCTCTTTATCACAGAGCACATCCACAATGATGTGTTGATTGACAAGTTTCTTCAGGGCTTTGGAAATTAGTATTTTGGCATCCGTTATGGTAGATGCCATCACTGGCCCTATTTGACGATATTTATTTCCATCCCGTCCTAGCGCAAAGCCGGTGATGCGGTCATTTCGTTTCAGCAGCCATGCCTTTTCAGGATATTCTTTTACCAGAGATTCAATAAGCCAGGTTCTATTAGCACCGAAAATAAGTTCATCCAAAGCAATAACTTTTTGAAGGTTTTTTGACAGAATGGGCTCAGGCAATATATCGTTATCATCGTCGGAAGGCAAATCCTTCATTGATGAATTTGCCATTCTTGCAATGAAGTATTCATCTTTAAAATCAAACTTTTTATAAACCCGTTGTCCTTCAGGGGTGGCATCGAGCTTAACCGATTTGCAGGATTCCAATCTTTCAAAAAGATGAGTAAGGAGTGATTTACTTACTCCTCCCCCTCTGTACTCCTTATCCACCAATACCATTCCAATCCAGGCTACCTGGTTTACATAATTTATAGCAGTTGTTGTTCCAATAATTTTGTTGTCACATTCAGCCACCATACAAACGTTTTCGGGATTTTCTATTAAGCGCTTCCAGTCATTTTCCGTTTGATTCCAACCTTCCGCAATTGATAATTTCATAGCACTCCCGATATCACTTAATTCCATGAGCCTTAATATGAAATCTGTATTTATCATTTATATGACCTCTTAGTGAGTATATGATGAGACTGAAACTTTCCCTATCTTTTAAGCAGTCAATAATTGTTTTTGCCGGGGCAGCATCGCCACCGCAATGGTGCCAATCACCGACAATGCAATTAAAGCAGTAAACCCAATAGTATAGCTTCCACTGCGGTCCCGAAGCCAACCTGCGAGTATAGGACCAAAGGCTTCGCCCAGACCATCCACGGTTAATATAAGTCCCATTACGCGGCCCATAAATTTCACTCCAAATAATTCAGCCGCCATCAAAGGAATGATCATATAATCTCCCCCCAGCCCAATGCCAAATAGTAAAGCAAAAAGATAAATAACCCCAGGAGAGGAAGCAAAATAAAGCAGTAAAATAGATCCGGATATGAGGGTATAGATCAGGATCATAATATGCTTTTTGGGATACCGGTCCGCCAGCCATCCCATTAATAAACGGCCGATGATGCTGGCTCCAAGAACCAGGGATATGACATTTGCCGCCTCTCCCTGTGAGTATTTCAAATCAATACTGAAAAATAATTTGAGGTTCTGACTTAAACCAGCCACTGCCCCAATAGAACACATACTCCCAATAGCTAAAAAATAAAATGATCTTTTTTTTAAAATATTTTTGAATGGAATTTTTGGTTCATCCATTTTGATATCCTTCAATCCGTCCTTCGGTTTTTCCTGCACGAACCAGGCCATCGGAAATGCAACGGCAATCATCAGTATTCCCAAAATCATCATGGATGAACGCCAGTCCATGTGCATATTCAGTCCCTTCGCTATCTGAGGCACCAGCATTCCACCAATTCCAATACCCAGGTAAGCAATACCCATCGCCTTGCCGCGCGACTTATTGAACCACCTGGAAGTTAATACCTGATTGGGCAAAGGGCCGCCGCACATATATCCCAGGGCCATCAATAAATAAAAAGAATAAAATTGCCAGAGAGAAGTCATGATACCTAAGCCAAACACCGCCAGCCCGCTCATCACTATTCCGGAAAGCATCAGTCTTCTGGGCCCAAAACGATCAATGAACCAACCGGCTGCAAAACCGAACAAGGGTCCTATAATAATTTTTCCGAACATATTACCCGAGGTGACAGTAGCATGGGACCAATGAAAATCCCTGACCCAGAAATCGAAAAAGAAGGGAACACCGTAAAACATAATCCCCACTACTGAAAACAGGCTGAGAAAGCCTGTAGCTGCGACCTTGTATTGCCCCGAATTTAATTTTTCCATTTGCATCTTTCTGAAAGTATTATTCTTCTGTTAATCAAGGTTGTTTATACCAGATTTATTATCGCTACAACATTAACCTGCATTAAGTAAAAATTAAAAAGGAAGAGGAAGTTGAATTCGACCTTCCCTTTTTACTTTTTAATTTTTACTTCTAACATAACACTAGAACCTGGCAATAGTAAGCCCTCCATCCACCATAAATACCTGTCCTGTAGAATACATGAAATCGCCTCTCACCAGGGATGCCACAACTTTCCCAACATCCTCCGGTTCACCCCATCTTTTTTGAACGCATAACCCTTCGCCAATCAGCTTGTCGTATTTTTCTTTCACGCCGGATGTCATATCCGTGCGGATCACTCCGGGCCGTATTTCATAAACAGGAATATTAAATTCTCCCATCCTCACCGCGAACAATTGCGTAGCCATACTTAGTCCGGCTTTTGCGATACAGTACTCACCGCGGTTTATTGAAGTTACTGTTGCAGAAATGGAAGTAATATTGATAATGCATCCTGTAAACCCATCATCCTTTTTCTTTTGTTCAATCATCCAGTTCGCAGCCTTTTGCATCATGAAATAAGTTCCCTTTAAATTGGTGGAAATAACCTCATCAAAGCTTTCTTCTGTTGCTTCAAGAATGTCCTTGCGTTCTTTAGGCGCTATACCTGCGTTATTGACGATCACGTGGAGCCGGTCATAATGTTCCTTTACCTGGTGAAGAATATTGTCCCTGCCAGCCGGTGAAGAAATATTTCCCTGGCAGTAAATCACCTCATTGCCAAAATTCCTTAGCTTTTTTATCGCATCTTCGGCTTCTTTTACAGAACGCGTACCATTGATGGCAAGATCAAAACCATTTTGAGCAAGTTGTTCGGCAATACCAAAACCAATACCGCGGCTGCCTCCGGTGATTAATGCACATTTTTTCATCCGCAAAGTTTATTTAATTTCAGGAATGTTAACCCAGCATCTCTTACTCCAGCTCTCCAATCCTTTTTCCGCAAGCTGAACTCCTTTAACCCCTTCCAGAAGATCCCAGGGAAAGGGTTCATCCTTCACCACATGTTTTAAAAACAATTCCCATTGTACCTTAAAAGCATTATCATAATTTTCCTGTTCAGGGAGTTTGGACCACCCTTCAAAAAAATTGATTGGCTGCGCAATATCAGGGTTCCAGACCGGCTTAGGCGTGTTTCCATAATGCTGAATATAACATTCACGCAATCCCGCAACAGCTGATCCTTTGGTGCCATCCACCTGCAGGGTGAGCAGGTCATCCCGCCTTACCCTTACCGTCCAGGATGAATTAAAATGCGCTATGATTCCATCTTCCAGTTCGAAGGTTGCATAGGCAGCATCATCTGCTGTACAGGCATAGGGTTTGCCCTGCTCATCAATCCGTTCGGGAATATGTGTTGCACCAAGACAGGAGACTGCTTTCACTTTTCCAAATACATTATCGAGTACATAACGCCAATGGCAAAGCATATCCACAATAATGCCCCCATCGTCTTCCTTCCTGTAATTCCATGATGGCCTTTGCGCAGGAATGGAATCGCCCTCAAATACCCAGTAGCCAAATTCTCCCCGCACAGAAAGTATTCTGCCGAAAAAACCCTGCTGGATAAGCCGCTTTAATTTAATAATGCCAGGAAGCCAGAGTTTATCCTGCACGACTCCATTTTTTACTCCGGCATTTTTACATAACTGGTATAATTCCATCGCCTGTTTGGTATCTACGGCAATGGGTTTTTCGCAATAGATATGCTTGCCTGCCTTTACTGCTTTCCGGATTGCATCAGCACGTCTGCCCGTGGTTTGAGCGTCGAAATATATGATGTTATGTGGATCAGCCAACGCCTGATCAAGATCGGTACTCATTTTTTTTACTCCTGAGAGGGAACATAAAGTCTGTAATTTATGTGCGTCACGACCAATCAGTATTGGATCGGGCATTATCGTTTCACCGGGATTTATTTTCACGCCGCCTTGTTTTATTATTTCAGCAATTGATCGCAATAAATGCTGGTTGGTGCCCATGCGTCCGGTAACACCATTCATGATAATGCCAATTTTATGCTCTTTCATTTTTTCGGTTATTATTGTTTTACTTCCACCTTACAGAAAACAGAATAAAAATTAAGCAACAGTTGCGTTGCATTCCATGGATTTTGCTAACATACTCCTTTATACTTCCTTAGGAATGCTCATAATATGCTTTAATAATCTTCTTCAGAAAATCGGCCTGGTCTTCCTTCCA
>JAYVXJ010000647.1:0-4732 GCA_043785285.1 Chitinophagaceae bacterium | reverse complement strand
ATCAGTTTCCTACCATTCGCGGAATCGCCGCTTTTCTCGATGGCAGATCTAAAGGAAATAGTTTACCGGAAGGAAAAAATAAATCCCGTTCCGCGCGTGAGCAATCTGAGTCCGCACAGTATGATATTGCTGTCATAGCTATGGCTGGACGTTTTCCCGGTGCACAAACCATGGACGAGCTCTGGGATTTGCTGAAGCAGGGAAAAGAAAGTATTTCCTTTTTTACCAAAGAAGAATTGGATGCTTCTATACCGGCATCCCTGAGCAACGATCCGGATTATGTGTGCGCGCGCGGGATCATTTCAGGCGCGGAAAATTTTGATGCCGCTTTTTTCGGGATCAATCAGAAACTGGCCGATTTGATGGATCCACAACAAAGGATCTTTCTCGAAATTGCCTGGGAAGTACTGGAAAAAGTGGGTTACCTGCCATCCATCTATAATGGATCCATTGCTGTTTTTGCCGGTTCCGGAAATAATACGTATTACCTCAATAATGTACTCAGTCGCCGGGACCTGGTAGAAAGAATGGGCGCGTTCCAGGTGATGACCTATAATGAAAAAGATTATGTAGCCTCCCGCACCGCCTATGCACTGGATTTGAAAGGCCCTGCAGTGAGTGTGCATTCTGCCTGCTCTACCTCTTTGCTGGCTATTGCCGAAGCAGTTGACAGTCTGCGCAACGGTCAATGCGATCTGGCACTTGCAGGAGGAGCCGCCATTACCGTGCCGCTGAAAAGCGGACATATTTATCAGGAAGGCGCAATGTACAGTCGCGATGGTCATACCCGTCCATTTGATGCAGATGCACAAGGCACGGTATTCAGCGATGGGGCAGGTGTGGTATTACTAAAAACTAAAAAAGCGGCAGAGCGGGATGGCGATAAAATCTGGGCCATCATCAAAGGTGTTGGAATCAATAATGACGGCGGCGGAAAAGGAAGTTTTACCGCACCCAGCGCTGCCGGTCAGGCCGGAGCAATCCGCATGGCATTGGAAGATGGGCGCGTGGATCCTTCCACGTTGAGTTATATAGAAACACATGGAACCGCCACTCCGCTGGGAGATCCCATTGAAGTGGAAGGATTGAATATGGCTTTTGGAAAACAAAATAAATACCATTTCTGTGCGCTGGGCTCCATCAAGAGCAATATGGGCCATCTCACCGCGGCTGCCGGTGTGGCTGGTTTTATCAAAACGGTGTTATCGCTGCATCATCAGCAGCTACCGGCCACGATCCATTTCAGCAAACCCAATCCGGAGATTGATTTTGAAAATAGCCCTTTCTTTATCAATGATACGTTTAGAAAATGGGAATCCCCGTCGATCCGCAGGGCAGGTGTCAGTTCTTTTGGTGTGGGTGGAACGAATGTACATGTGGTACTGGAAGAATATAAAAACCCGGTGAACGTTTCTGATTCCGGAAAATCAGTCAAACTCATTTCCTGGTCTGCGAAATCGGATACTACCCGCGATGCTTATGCGCAGAAGCTGGCTGCTTATCTGGAAAGGAATGCATCCGTTAGTGTGGCTGATTTGTCATTTACTTTGCAGACCACACGGGCTGATTTCAAAAGCCGCCGCTTTGCTGTTGCTGATTCCATTGAATCGCTTATTCAACAGCTGCGGGTATCGAAACCACTTCCTTCTGAAGCGGAACGACTGGAAGAAAATCGCGGTGAACCGGTATTTGTTTTTCCGGGACAGGGCTCCCAATACGTGAACATGGGGCTTGAATTATATCAGTCCGAAAACATTTTCCGGGATGCTGTTGATGAATGTGCTGTGTTGCTTGAACCCATTTTGAAAGAGGATATACGAGAGGTAATGTATCCTGAAGTAGCCGGCGAAGCGGCCGATCAGAAAATCAACCATACTTTTTATACCCAGCCAGCCTTATTTGTGATTGAATATGCTACCGCAAAACTCTGGATGAGCTGGGGCGTGTATCCCACTGCATTTATCGGGCACAGTATTGGAGAATTTGTAGCTGCACATCTGGCGGGCGTATTTAGTTTGGCCGACGGACTTAAACTGATTGCCATGCGCGGTAAACTGATGGGCTCACTGGATCGCGGCAGCATGCTGGGGGTAAGAGCCAATCATGAATTGGTCAATTTACTCTTGCCGGATGGCCTTTCGCTTGCGGCTATCAATAGTCCCAATCTTTGTGTTGTAGCCGGAACCGTGGAAGCAGCTGATTTATTTTCAAAACTGCTGGAAGAAAAAAATATATACAACAAGCTGCTGTATACGAGTCATGCTTTCCATTCAGCTATGATGGATCCGGTGGTGGAACCTTTCCGCAAAGTTGTTGAGTCTGTGCAGTTGCAAGCCCCAAAAATTCCCATTGTATCCACGGTTACAGGGGAATGGATGAGTTCAACGCAAGCCACTGATCCCGGTTATTGGGCCAGTCATCTGCGTAGTACCGTGCGTTTTTCAACAGCCGTGATCCGGGCACTGGATGAAGGATTTGATCTGATGCTCGAAGCAGGACCCCGGAATGTAGCCAGCACATTGATCCGTCAACAGATTCGGGCTAAAGTGCCGGTAGTAATAAGTAGCCTCGAAGCGCTGGAAGGCCAATCAGAATTTGCTTCCATGATGAAAGCCGCGGGACAACTCTGGATGCACGGTGTGGGAATTGACTGGAGAGCCTTTTATGCCGGGCAGCAACGCCAGTTAATTGATCTGCCGGGATATGCGTTTGAAAAAACAATTCATTGGGTGGATCCGCTACCCAGGATGGCCATGGAGCAAAAGAATCCGGAAGTTGGACCCGGGATGCGGGCCATCATTCCAACAACAGAAACAACGATCAATCAAAATAATAAGATGAGAAAAACTTTCCTGATTGAAAAAATTAAAGAGATACTGGAAAATACGTCCGGTATTGAAATGGATAAGGTGAATCCAGATACCAGTTTTATTGAAATGGGCCTGGATTCCCTGCTGCTAACGCAGATCACTTTACACGTGAAAAGAGAATTCGGAGTTCCGGTAACTTTCCGGCAATTGAATGAATCCTGCGGCACGCTGGACCTGCTGGCAACCTATCTGGATGAAAAATTACCAGCTGATCAATATGCTTCCGGAGCAGTACAGGCATTGTCGCAAACAGCGGATCAACAGGCAGCTTCCGGTAATATCCAAAGTGGAAACGCGCTTTCCCTGATCACCCAACAAATCCAGTTGCTGGCCCAGCAGGTGGCCCTGCTGAATGGAGGAAATTCAGGAACAATCCCGGTAACAGGAATACAACCTGTTGCCGCTGCTAAAAAGGAAGTAGGGATAACAGATATCAGTGCCGAAGAAATGGCGGAATTGAAAAAGCCCTTTGGTGCAACTGCCCGCATTGAAAAGCAGGCAACAAAACTTACGGCAAAGCAGGCAGCATTTCTGAATGCATTCATACAACGGTATAATCAGAAAACGATTAAAAGCAAAAATTATACGCAGCAACATCGGGACTACATGGCTGATCCGCGGGTTGTATCCGGCTTCAAACCACTGACCAAAGAAATTGTATATCCATTGGTGGTAAACCGTTCCAAGGGGAGCCGGTTATGGGACCTGGATGGAAATGAATATATAGATGCGCTGAATGGATTTGGATCCAACCTCCTGGGCTACCAACCCCAGCTGATTACGGATGCGATTAAGCTTCAACTAGAACGTGGCTATGAGATTGGTCCGCAGCATGAATTGGCCGGACCAGTATGCAAACTGATTTGTGAATTCACCGGATTTGACCGGTCTGCGCTCTGCAACACCGGCTCTGAGGCCGTTTTAGGAGCTATGCGGATCGCACGGACAGTTACCGGCCGCTCCCTGATTGTAGCTTTTGCAGGATCCTATCATGGGATCAACGATGAAGTGATTGTGCGGGGAACTAAAAAATTAAAATCATTTCCGGCAGCACCCGGCATCATGCCGGAGTCTGTTCAGAATATGCTGATCCTGGATTATGGTACAGCCGAAAGCCTGAATATCATCCGCCAAAGAAGCCTGGAACTGGCCGCCGTATTAGTGGAGCCGGTACAAAGCCGTCGTCCGGAATTCCAGCCCGTTGAATTTTTAAAAGAGTTGAGAAAAATCACTGCGGACGCAGGAACGGCACTCATTTTTGATGAAGTGATTACCGGCTTCCGCATGCACCCGGGAGGAACACAGGCCATGTTTGGAGTCAGGGCCGACTTGGGCACTTATGGAAAAGTGATTGCCGGTGGAATGCCCTTCGGTGTAATTGCAGGTAAAAAAGAATTTATGAATGCGCTGGATGGCGGCACCTGGCAGTTTGGCGACAACTCCACGCCGGAAGCAGGGGTAACGTATTTCGCAGGTACTTTCGTGCGGCATCCGCTGGCGCTTGCCGCAGCAAAAGCTTCGCTGGATTATATGAAGGCCAAAGGTCCTGCGCTACAGGAAGGACTAACGGAGAAGACTAAACGCATGGCGGAGGCAATGAATAATATTAGTAAGAAACATGGATTACCTTTATTTATAGCGCAGTTTGGGTCACTCTGGAAAATAAAGTTTAAAGAAGAAATCCCCTATACCGACCTGCTGTTTCCGCTGATGCGTGAAAAAGGCATTCATATCTGGGATGGATTTCCCTGCTTTCTCACGGAAGCACATACCCGGGAAGATGTGGATCTGATGATTGAAAAATTTGAAGAAAGTTTACAGGAACTGATGGCTGCGCAATTTCTTCCTTCCTTAAAAGCTAC
>JAYVXJ010000646.1:0-4732 GCA_043785285.1 Chitinophagaceae bacterium | reverse complement strand
TTTGGGGTAGCGGGTTTTTACCCAGTGTTTACCAGGGAGTACAATGCAGGAGCGTAGGAGATCCGGTGCTTTTTCTGAAGGATCCGGATGGTATGGATCGTGATCTGCGGAAAGCATCTATTGATGCGATCAATGAAGTGAACAAACAACAGTACAAAACTTTTCAGGATCCCGAAACTTTATCGCGCATTTCGCAGTATGAAATGGCTTACAAAATGCAGATTTCTGTGCCGGAAGTGATGAATATCCAGGACGAACCGGATTACATTCATGCGATGTACGGGACAAAACCCGGACAGGCCTGTTTTGCAAACAATGTTTTACTGGCGAGAAAACTGGTAGAGAAAGGCGTTCGGTTTGTTCAGTTGTTCGATTGGGGATGGGACGATCATGGCACTAGTTCCGATACGTCCATCGATATAGGACTGGTGAATAAATGCAGACAGGTGGATAAATCCATCACCGCGCTGGTCCTTGATCTGAAGCAACGCGGATTACTGGATGACGTGCTGGTGGTGTGGGGCGGAGAATTTGGAAGAACACCCATGCAGGAAAACAGGGATGGAAAGAAAATGCCATTCAAGGGCAGGGACCATCATACAGAAGCCTTTACGATATGGATGGCTGGCGGAGGAATTAAAAAAGGCGTCAGTTACGGTGAAACAGATGAAATAGGGTATAGTGCCATCAGCGGTAAAACAACAGCGTTCGATATACAGGCTACCATTCTGAATCAGCTGGGATTTGATCATGAAAAATTCACCTATGATTTCCAGGGCAGGCCGTTCCGGCTCACAGATGTAAGTGGCCGCGTAATTACTGAAATTATTTCCTAAACCACAGGCATTGAACAGAAGATCATTTTTGGAACGGACCGGCGCAGTAAGTGCAGGAACTTTATTATCATCTTGGCAAAAATCAAAACCAACAGACAACATGAAACTTCCTGCTGAAGCCAAACTTATACTACTTGCTACCAATTGGGGCTTTTCGGGAAGTCTGGATACCTTTTGCGAAGCCGCAAAAAAAGAAGGATATGATGGGATTGAAGTCTGGTGGCCCACCACGGCATCCGGACAGGAAGAATTATTTTCTGCACTTAAAAAACATCAGCTGGAAGTTGGTTTTCTTTGCGGAGGATCTCAGAAAGATCCTGCAGAACATCTGGACACATTCACTAAAAGTCTGCAGGCAGCGGTCTCCAATTCATTTCAGAAACCTGTATATATTAATTGTCATTCCGGTCGCGATTATTTTTCCATGGAAGACGGATTCCGGTTCATTGATGCCACAACAAAAGCGCATCAGCAATCCGGAATTCCGGTTTATCATGAAACCCACCGTAGCAGATTGATGTATACTGCACCTGTGGCCCGGCAATATTTACTGAAACGTCCGGATCTGATGTTAAATGCAGATCTTTCCCATTGGTGCAATGTGCATGAAAGCATGCTGGAAGACCAGGAAGAAACGATGCGTCTGGTTTTTGAAAGAAGCGGACATATTCATGCCCGGATTGGGCATCCGGAAGGCCCGCAGGTAAATGATCCGCGGGCACCGGAATGGGAAAAAGTAGTGCATCGGCATTTGGAATGGTGGGATGAAATTGTAAAAAATAAATTAAAACGAAAAGAAAACACAATTACTATACTTACTGAATTCGGGCCGCCCGATTATATGCCGGTATTGCCTTATACCCGTTTGCCGGTCGCCAATCAGTGGGAGATCAATGTGCACATGATGCACCTGCTGCGCGAAAGATATTCAAACCCGGATCGCTTATGATGGTCGATATACTGGAACTGCTGGGTCATTTGCATCCGGTTCTGGTTCATCTGCCTGTTGGTATATTGCTGGTCGGGATCTTGTTTTACTCGTTATCACGGAAAGAAAAGTTCCGCACACTCCGGGATTCCGTTTCTTTCCTGTATCTGCTGGGCGCTATCAGTGCGGTTCTTTCCTGTATAACCGGATATATCCTTTCAGATACGGAGAGCTATGAGGAAACCCTGAAGAACTGGCATCAGTGGATGGGCATCAGCACGGCCATTCTCTCTATAGCCGTTTATTGTTTATCCAGGAGACCGGTATGGGGAGGCGGGCTTAAAGGATTAACGTTTTTTTTGTTGACCGGGATTTTTGTAACGGGGCATTTAGGCGGATCACTTACGCATGGGTCAGATTATTTTACCAAGCCGTTGGCGGATAGTTGGGGAGAACCAGATACGGCAGAAATAGTATTTAAAAAACCGATTCCGGATATCGCTGATGCGGTAGTTTATAAAGATATCATTCATCCGGTCTTTCAGGCAAGATGTGTAAACTGTCATGGTGAAAAAAAGCAAAAAGGAAAATTAAGGCTGGATGAACCCAATGGGATTTTAGCGGGAGGAAAATCCGGAAAAGCTATTGTTCCGGATAAACCTGATCTGGGAGAATTGATCCGCCGCCTGACGTTGCCGCGAGAAAGTAAGGATCATATGCCACCAAAAGGAAAGCCGCAGCTCACCGATAACGAAATAGCTTTGGTAAAATGGTGGCTGACAGACAGTGCAGATTTTCAGAAGAAGGTAAGTATGATGAAACAACCGGCAGCTATCAAGCCGGTATTGCTGGCACTGCAAAATGGAAGCGATACCATGACGGTTAAAATGGCTGATGTTCCGGAAGCCCCTGTGAATCCTGCTCCGGTGGATGTTATGAACAAATTGCGCAGCCGGGGCATAGTCGTTATGCCGGTGGCCATAAACAGCCACTATCTCTCCGTAAATTTTTTGATTGCAGCCGTAGAAGATAGCAGTCTGGCCCTACTGGAAAAAATGGCAGATCAGCTGATCTGGTTGAATCTGGGTAGCTCCGTATTATCAGATAAGGGATTACAAACAATCGGAAGATTGCCTCAGTTGACCAGGCTATACCTCAATAATACGCAGGTTACAGATAGCGGTTTACTTTATTTAAAACCACTAAAACGATTGCAATACCTGAATCTGGTGCATACGAATATTACTTCGAAAGGGCTTGAACAATTAGCAGACCTGAAAGCATTGAAAAATATTTATTGCTACCAGACGAAAGTTCATTCCGATGACTGGCAGCGGTTGACACAGCTGTTTTCCCAAACAAAACTCGACACCGGAGGATACCAGGTTCCAACATTACCATCCGACACTATGATATACAATGGAACTAAGAAACATTGATTACTTCCCCAATATTCAATTACCACCTAATTCATTGTTGATATAAAGGGTTGGGGGTTAACCGAAACCCCATTAGAAGAATAGTACACCTCATGCGTTCTAAATAACATCGAGACCTTGCTAAGTTTTTTGGCATTCTTGATCAAAGACTTATATTTGTATAAATAGGAATTTCTTATGGAGATAAGAACAGATTTATTTCTTGGTGATAGCAAAAAAATGCTCAAAAAGCTTCCAGATAATTTTGTTGACCTTATTATAACGTCTCCTCCCTATGCAGACCAGCGAAAGGATACTTATGGCGGCCTTCATCCGGACAAATATGTTGAATGGTTTCTTCCAATAACAGATGAACTGCTTCGGGTTTTAAAACCAACAGGAACCTTTATTCTCAATATCAAAGAAAAAGTTGTTGAAGGTGAGCGAAGTATATATGTTATGGAATTAATTATTGAAATGCGTAAACGCGGCTGGTTATGGACAGAGGAATTTATTTGGCATAAAAAGAATTGTTACCCTGGCAAATGGCCAAACCGCTTCCGTGATGCCTGGGAAAGGCTCCTCCAATTCAATAAGGACAAAAGATTTAATATGTATCAGGACGAGGTGATGGTTCCTATGGGCGATTGGGCAAAATCCAGGCTCAAAAATCTTAGCGACACGGATAAAATAAGAGATAACTCAAAAGTCGGTAGCGGTTTCGGAAAAAATATTTCAAACTGGTTAACAAGGGATAAGGCCTACCCTACGAACGTTTTGCATTTGGCGACTGAATGTAGCAATAAAAATCATAGTGCTGCATTTCCTGAAGAACTTCCGGAATGGTTTATGAAATTGTTTACTAAGGAGAAAGATACCGTTCTTGACCCTTTTATGGGTTCTGGAACTACTGTAAAAGTGGCCAACAGAATGAAGCGACATTCGATCGGAATCGATATTGTTCCTGAATACTACGAAATGGTGAAGGAACAAGTTCAACCAGTGGAATTATATTCATTCTATAAACTGGGAAAAACTGGTCATGTTTAATTCGGCTGATAAGAAACCATAAATCATCCAAAAGTAATAAAAAGCATAAGTTCTTCAGATTATTGTTGAATTGCAAATTCAGAAACATCCTTAAAATAATGCGTTTTCCACAGATCATACCGTTTAAACTGGAATGGCAATCTCTTCTTGAAATCTTCCCAGTTTCTGACTGATTTTGGACTCCATACTACTTCACTGAGAGCGTCAACTCGCGGGAACATCATGTATTCAACTTTGGAGGGATTGGCCATATATTCAGTCCAGATATTGGCCTGGGCTCCCAGGATATAACGGCCATCAGCAGCCGATAATTCAGCAGGGATGGGTTCATATTTATACACTTTTTCTAGCGGGAGGTATCCGCCGATGACCACGGAATCCTCGTGTTTGGTTTGGGAATAATCGAAATACACGTACGTAGTAGGGGTCATGATTACGGCATGCTTTTGCTTTGCTGCTTCAATGCCGCCTTTTTCGCCGCGCCAGCTCATCACTACGGC
>JAYVXJ010000645.1:0-4735 GCA_043785285.1 Chitinophagaceae bacterium | reverse complement strand
AATTATATCCTCGAGAGATTCAAAGGGATTGCGGGTCCAGTCGAATGCCCGGTGAAAAGTAATACCCATGGGGTAAGCTTTTTCCACCAATATAGATGAATGAACTTTATCTACTCTGCCATCTGATAGCAACATACCGACCACAACGCCATCACAGCCCGCAGTTTTACACAGCTCCACATCGTGCAGCATCACGTCAAATTCTTCTTCGGAAAATAAGAAGTCACCCCCGCGGATCCGGATGATGGGATATAGTTCAATGGAAATTTTTTTGCGGACGGCTTTGATCAATCCTATTCCGGGCGTTGTGCCTCCGCCGGACGGGTCGGCACAAAGCTCTACCCTGTTGGCTCCGCTATCTGCAGCAATAATCGCAGATTCCAGGTTGAAACAACATATCTCTAATACGGGCTTATCCATTATCTAAACCAGCTTTCCGATTCGTACATTTTTTCCTCTGTGTTGGAACGAACCGCATATGTAAATCCTTTCTGAATACAGTATGCGCCGTACGAGCCATCATTTTTCATGGCCAGGAATCCAACCTGCAAACTTTTTGCTTTTTCCGGATTTCTTTTTACAATTCTTTCCACTGCTTTTTTACAGGCTTCGCGGGGTTTCATACCCTGCCGCATAAGTTCCACCACCAGGTGCGAACCGGCAATGCGGATCACTTCTTCTCCCACACCGGTTGAAGTGGCTGCGCCAACTTCATTATCCA
The DNA here is from genome assembly GCA_043785285.1 of Chitinophagaceae bacterium. Lineage (GTDB taxonomy): Bacteria > Bacteroidota > Bacteroidia > Chitinophagales > Chitinophagaceae > Puia. The sequence goes on along the minus strand of JAYVXJ010000645.1, from coordinate 4,014 downwards.
CGAACAAGCCTGCACCGATTACCGGAGAGTCTCCTACCCTTCCATGCATTTTGTATGCAAGCCCGCTGGTCGTGCAGGCGCCACTTAAATTTCCGGCAGCATCAAGGGCGAGCATGCCGATGGTATCATGATTAAACGGACCACCCGGCATTGCCGGAGCCCCTTTGAGATCGTGCACTTTATTCTCCCTGTTGATCACCGGTTCATATTTTGATGTTTTCAGCCATTCCTTCCACATTTTATCACTTTCCGGAGTCAGCAGATTTTCTTTTTTAAAGCCATTTTCAAGGGCAAACTGCAATGCGCCTTCGCCAACTAAAATGATATGCGGTGTTTTTTCCATAACCAGCCGGGCTACGGAAATGGGATGAACAATATTTTCCAGGCACATCACCGATCCACAATTGCTTTTTTCATCCATAATGCAGGCATCGAGGGTAACATGACCGTCCCGGTCGGGCAATCCTCCATAACCGATAGTTTGAATATTCGGATCCGCTTCCGGAATCTTCACTCCTGTTTCCACGGCATCCAGTGCGCAACCCTGTTTACTTAATACCTCCCAGGCGCCTGCATTCGCTGCACGTCCAAAATCCCAGGTGGAGATCACGATGGGCTTATTAATCGTTGACCCCTTTGCGGAGAGCAAAAGATGATCTTTCATCATCCAACCCGTAGACCCCAGCACGGATGATTGTAAAAATTTACGGCGGTTGAACATGGACCTTATTTAGTACTCAATTTAGGGTAATTGAAATTAGTATTTCATGCCCTTGTGCGTTATACTGAAAATTTTATCATGAACGATTCATACATTTAATGTATTAAAACACGGCACATGAGATCGCTTCTGCTTTTAGGATTTCTGTTTTTTTCTTGTTTTGGTTTTTCACAAAATCACAATCAGGATAGCGCCTGGTTCCGGGAAAACTATTATAAAATTGAACGATCCATTCCCATGCGTGACGGGGTAAAATTATTTACCTCGATATATATTCCGAAAGACAGTACGGAAAAGCATCCGATCCTGATGGAAAGAACACCTTATTCCTGTTCTCCTTACGGGGAAGGTCAATATGCAGATCTGTGGGCAGGTTACGAAAAATACTATTTGCGGGAAGGCTATATTCTGGTATTCCAGGACGTGCGGGGACGTTGGATGAGCGAAGGAAAATTTGTTGATTTGCGTCCATATATAAAAGATAAAAAATCAGTAACTGATATTGATGAATCCACGGATGCTTACGATGCCATTGACTGGCTGGTTCAACATGTTCCGGGTAACAACGGCAAGGTAGGTGTAATGGGAATTTCTTATCCAGGCTTCTATGCCGGTATGGCTGCGGCTTCCGGACACCCGGCGTTGAAAGCGGTTAGTCCCCAGGCACCCGTAACGGATTGGTTCCGTGGAGATGACTTTCATCACAATGGGGTATTCTTTTACATGGATGGATTTGATTTTTATGTTGCCGGTGGATTTGGCCGGCCGCATCCTGCTCCAAGAAGTACGGAAACCGCTATACGGGATGTGTATGACAGCAAAGACAACTATGCATTTTACCTGCATCAGGGTGCGGTAAAAAATTTGCTGAAATTTACCGGAGATAGCATTGCCTTTTATCAGGAATTGTATCAGCATCCGAATGAAGATGCCTGGTGGAAAGCACGGAATGCAAGAGTAGCTCAATACAATATCAAACCTGCGATCCTGATTACCGGTGGCTTGTTTGATGCAGAAGATTGTTATGGCGCCTGGAATCTGTATAAAGCCATTCGTGCACAAAGCCCTGGCACCAATGCCCGGCTGGTCATGGGACCCTGGTATCATGGCCAATGGTCTTCAGCCGATGGAACGCATCTCGGAAACATTTCATTCGGCAGCAATACGTCCATCTGGTATGAGAACCAGATTGAAATACCTTTTTTCAATCATTATCTGAAAGGGAAAAATGATCCTTCCCTGGCCCGGGCGACCATCTTTTTCAGTGGAGAAAATAAGTGGAGAACATTCGACAACTGGCCAACGGAAAAAGCAAAGATGAAAAATCTTTATCTGGGAAAAAATGGCGAATTAGCCTGGAATGAGTCCACGGCTGCAGGTGGATATGATGAATACATCAGCGATCCGGCACATCCGGTTGCTTATACCGAATCGGTTCATTTTAACCGAACCCGGGAATACATGACAGACGACCAGCGTTTTGCCAGCCGGCGGCCGGATGTACTCACTTATGAAACGCCTGTACTTACGGAAGATCTTACGCTGGGTGGCGCCGTGACAGCGGATCTGCGGACGAGCATCAGCACCACCGATGCCGACTTTGTGGTAAAGCTTATTGATGTTTTTCCGGATACACTTTCCTATCAGCGGGTGGATATTTACGCAGCTACTGATATGGAAAGAGAATATCCCATGGGCGGATATGAAATGTTGATCAGGGGTGAAATATTCCGTGGAAAATACAGGAATAGTTTTGAGAAACCGGAACCATTCAAGCCGGGCAAAGTGGAAACTGTACGCTATACCCTTCCTGATGTTGCCCATACTTTTAAAAAAGGCCATCGGCTGATGGTTCAGATCCAGAGCTCCTGGTTTCCGCTGGCTGACCGGAATCCCCAAAAGTTTACCGATATCTATTCCTGCGGGGATGCTGATTTTCAGAAAGCCACCATCCGCATCTTTCATGATAAAGATCATCCTTCATCGCTCGGATTACCTGTTATTCATTAAAGAAACTGCCTTCAGCGGGGACTTTAGTCGATGATTATCAGGAGGGATAACCAGCATTGATTAAATGGTTTGCATTTATCAATCCAGCTTCCCGGCAGGGAAATAATCTATTACCCTCATTCCTTAACTATCTTCAAAAGCCTGATCTGCATTATTTTGTAATAAAAATTTCAAAATTTGAATGATGATATCTAATTTGTAGTTCAATTACCATCGGGTAATGCGTGTTTAAACCTTCATTCGTGGAATCCGCCAGTAAACAAACTACTCCGCTTGAGCTTTGGCTGAAAGATGTTCAGTCGTATCTCTACAAGATGACCCGTCCCGCGATGGACCATGCTCATTTCAATTTCCACAGGTCAGATTATTCGTATAGGCGAAAGAATAAAAAAAGTGTTGACGAACTCTCGTTTATTTTTCTGAGCCGGTTCCCCGTTAACTACCGCGTAAGCTTTCTTCTGGAAATAGGACATCCTCAGATCCGTCAGATCAAGGCATCTTTTATGAGTGAAATAATGCAGAAAGAATCTAATCTCTGCAGCATTGTATTATATCTCAACAATTTTCCGTCGAATGATCCGCAGCAGGAAGTGGTAAAAGATTATTCCATTTACAATCACCGTGATTTATTTATGGTTGGCGACTGGCTGGCACAGACGCTCCAATATGAACTTATCCCTTTATGTGATCAGTTGAGTACCATCGCACATATGGATAATTTTTTTGAATCCAAACCGGAATGGTCCTTAAATACGCATAGTGGTGGAAATGTCTGCACCGACCTCATCGTTGCCAAACTCAACCGCAGAAGGGATTTTGAACAGCAGTATGCCCTACTCATGCAAGGCATGCAACAAAAAATCCAGCAGCAATTGATGTCCCCCGAAAGCCGGCAGCTTCTGTCGCTGTGTTACGATGCGATAAAAAAGTAAAAGTAAAAAGGGGAGCCGCTTTTTACTTTTTACTTTTTAATTGTTTAATTACCAAGTATTTTCGCAGCATCAAAACAATTCATACACATGAAAATGGTAGATTCATTTGAAAAAATCCCCCTGGGGATTTTTCCTGGTGCCAAAGAAGGATCCGTATTTGTTGCCAAAGAAGTTGCGGCTCTTATCCGAAATAAACAAAAACTCAATGAGTCCTGCGTTCTCGGGCTTTCCACCGGTTCTTCCCCACTGAAACTCTATGCTGAGCTGGTGCGGATGCACAAAGAAGAAGGACTGAGTTTCCGGAATGTAATTGCTTTCAACCTGGATGAATATTATCCGATTGACCATAAG
>JAYVXJ010000644.1:0-4743 GCA_043785285.1 Chitinophagaceae bacterium | reverse complement strand
GACCAACTCTATGCGTACCTGCTCACGGGGGCCAGACTTCCTGCAAAACCCATTATGCTAACCTTTGATGACACCAATCTGGATCAGTTTACGATTGCCTATCCGGAAATGAAGAAATACGGATTCAAGGGGGTTTTCTTTATAATGACGGTTTCTTTAGGTCGCCCGCATTATATGAGTAAAGCACAGGTCCGTCAGCTGTCTGATGAAGGACATGCCATCGGATCTCATACCTGGGATCATCATAATGTAAAGAAATATGCAGGGAACGATTGGATTACCCAAATAGAGAAGCCTACCCGGCAATTAGAAGCCATTACCGGTAAAAACATTCGCTATTTCGCCTATCCCTTTGGGTTATGGAATACCGCTGCCATCCCGGAACTAAAAAAAAGAGGATTCCTGGCCGCTTTCCAGCTTAATGAGAAACTGGACCCGGTGGATCCGTTATATAGTCTCCGCCGCATCATTGTGCCGGGTACCTGGAATGGGACCACCCTGCACCGCAGGATACAGCGCGATTTCTAAAACCGTTTTTTCCAAACTTCCTATCTTGCCTGTATATGATTTCGCAGGACAAGGCCCTGATGTTCCGCAACCGGCTCAGCAAAGTTTTTCGTCATGTAAGCAAACTGGCCAAACGGCAATCCGTAAGCTGTTATCGTATCTATGATCACGATTTGCCTGAATTTCCTTTTTGTATTGAAATGTATGAAGGCTGGCTGTATGTGGCCGAATATCGCAGAAACCACCACCTGGAAGAGGAGGTGCATGATCAATGGCTTGCCGACTGCAAAGAGATCATGAGCGAAATTATTGCTGTGGATACCAGCCGCCTTGTACTTCGCACCCGTCAGCGAAAATCAGGTCGTTTGGATCAGTATCAGAAACTGGATGACGAAAAGCAATTCATTCCTGTGGAAGAGCAGGGGTTGACTTTTAACATCAATCTGACGGATTACCTGGATACCGGATTGTTTCTGGATCATCGTATAACCCGGAATATGGTCCGTGAATCAGCAGGGAACAAAAAAGTATTGAATCTGTTTTGTTATACCGGCTCCTTTTCAGTTTATGCCGCTGCAGGAGGCGCTTCTGAAATTGTTTCCGTTGATTTATCTAATACCTACCTGAAATGGGCAACAGAAAATATGGAACTGAACAGGCTATATGATGCATCCAGGCATCACTATCTGCAGGAAGATGTAAAGCAATACCTGGAAAATATTCCTCGGGATTATTTTGACCTGGTGATCATGGATCCCCCAACCTTCAGCAATAGTAAGCGGATGAAGGATTTTCTGGATATCCAGCGGGATCATCCCCTGTTGATCAATCAGACGTTAAGGGGAATGAAACCAGGTGGTATACTGTATTTCAGCACTAATTTCAGCCGTTTTCAATTGAACATTACGGAAATTCCGGATGCATCTATTAAAGATATTACGCGTGCCACTACAGCGTTTGATTTCCAGGGAAAGCCCAGCCGGTTTTGTTTTCTGATCACAAAAACAGAATAAGCAGCCCGCTAAAAACCGGATGTTGTTTTCAGATCCCGGGCGGAGAGGAAACGATTCCGTGTTTAGCAATAGTTGATCAACAAACCGGTGATGATGGATATACCCATACTGATTAAGGTGCCTATAACCAGGTATTCTGTTTTTGCCTCGGGACGATCTTTTTCATTGAACCGGATAATTCCCTTTGCGGCAATCAGGAGGCCAATTGCTGAATATTGGTTTAGCAAAACAAAAATCAGGATGATGATGCGTTCACTGATCCCGATCCATTTTCCCGCATTGGCAAGGCCTTCTGCGTCCTTTATTTTTTCTCTCCAATGCTTCGTCAGTTGCCCGATGAATATGCCCGCAGGCAGGGTAAGAAATACAAAAGCCGTGAGCAGGATCCAAAAGTTTTCCGTTTGATTCATCTTTTGCCAAACCTGAGGAAAGATGTCCCATCGATTGAAAGTATAACAAAACAAGGCCAGGATTACGCCAACATGCAGCAGTTGATCCGCCAAAAAAATAAGGACAGTATCTTTCTTATATGATTTCCAGCCATCAATCCCGATGTGCGTTACTAAGATGACCAGGGCCGCCGCCCAATAATTCCAGCCAATAAGCATCCAGGCGATAGCTGCTGTCAGAAGGCCATGTAAATATAGCTTTCCGGATTTAAAATGCTTTTGCCGCCGTTCGTTTATCCAGGCATTTGGCTGAAGAATAAAATCTGTCAGCAGATGCGCGAGTATAATTTTTATCAGCCATGTATATCCCATATTCATTTATTTAATAAGGTCGTCAGGTATGTATACTGTTGTATCAACTTTTCCAGTTCATTCCACCTGCCAGCCGTTACATGCTGGTTGATGGTGCTTTTGGATTTCTTTAATCTGAGCGCAGTTTCCCGTTGGGAATGACCCTCCAGCAATTCAAAAATTACAGCAGCCTGCTTAACCGTAATTTTTTGGTAGATCGAATTAATATAATCCGATATTACGTTAAACCCCAAATTGGCTATCTCCTGGGTGCTGGCTATAGCAAGCCGTTCTCCCGATCTTTCCAATTCGTCAAAAACCCTTCCGGAAAGGAGGAAGGCTTCTCCATTGGCAGCCCCCAGCTTTCTGACGGGTTCGTTTACCAAGCCAATGCCAATCCCTATCCGGACATCCGTTATTTTTTTTGCCTTTTCCGATACGAAGCTGATCGCCAGCGTCCTGCACAGTAAGGCAACTTCGAGCGCCTTTCCGGGTTCTTTCATGTAAACCTGAAAGCTGTCTCCCCGGTAAAACTCGAATTTAAAGGTATTCAGGATCAGACTTAACCGGTTTATTAATCTTTTTTCACTTGCCGGAAGCAACTTGGTGGAGTTTACAATATCACCCGTAATAACAGCACTTAAAGACATGGTTTGCAGAGTTGTTTAAAGAAGCGAATTTACGTAAGATACGTATAAATGACCGAACTTACATAAAATTCGTTTATTATACCGAATTTATTAAAAATTCGTCTAAATAAGCGAATTCAAAATTTTTTCTCCCAGGCCCTTTGCAACATCATGCCTTTGCGGAGAACGTCAAAATCGGCATATGGGATTTCGCGAAAGCCACTCATCAGGTAGAATCCCCAGCGCTTTTTATTGGGGATAAACGGACGTTTTTCCAGAACATCTTTTATGGGAAGGTGCATGCATTTACAATAATCAATCTTCCTGCGACTAATCCATTAAATATGGATAGGGTAGGGTTTTGCTAAAAAGGGTGGAAAAGGTCTGTGGGAAGTAGTATATAGTTCCCCCTTTTTTTTGGAACCATATATCACTTCCCACAACCCGTTTAAATCAAGCCAGTAGCTGGTTTCATATTAAAATTATGGCTTATAAATATTTTGGATATGTATTTAGTAAGAATTAATTCATACCAAATAGATGGTTCCCCTCATATTCAGTTCAAATCTTTCCCCATCCTTAATTTTCCGGGTATTATAGCGGTGGCTAACTTCAACGCAATAGGTTTGCAAGTGCTTCGGGCTGACATTGTGATAAGTCCCATAAATAGTCCTTTTCAGGATAGAAAAAAAGCCTTCAATGGTATTGGTGCTGTATTCCCCGACTGAATATTCATTGTTCGCATGGTTAATGATTATATGCCCCTTGAAATCGTTTTCCAGCCCATTAAACACCGTTGCGGCATCGCTTACCAAAATAGTATCCTTCCCTACGATCCGGGTTATAATAGGCTTTAAAGTATCGTTCTTTTCATCAGGTACAACGGTCATAATAGAATCTCCCTGGCGCTGAACCATGCCAAATACCGGGATCTTCTGAGGCTCATTGCCGGATTCGGCTATTTTTTTCCTTTTAGACTTGCTCATGTTCTTTACCTTGCCGCCTATCCATGTGGTGTCTATTTCTACGATTTCCTTCAATGCCTGGGCTGTTTTAGGCTTTACCATTTCCCTGATCCGGTGCAACATGAACCATGCTGACTTTTGAGTTACGGACAAATCACGGGCAAGCTGGCAGGAACTAACTCCCTTCTTATGGTTGGTGCAGATATAAATCGCAATAAGCCATTTGGACAAGGGTATCTTGGAGTTTTCAAAGATGGCTCCTACGGTTACGCTAAAGTCCTTTCTACAGGCTTCAGACTTGCAGCGGAATGTTCTGCCATCTTTTAGCCGGTAGGGGCTAGAGTGGCCGCAATGAGGGCAAACGGGCTGTCCGTTCCAGCGCATATCTTCCAAATAATTACGACAAACCGTTTCATCCGAAAAGCGGATCATCAATTCCTGCAAGTTCTTAATATGTGTCATACAATGTATTACGGAATGGGTAAAAAAATTAGGCTTTCTTTTTAGCCTTTTCAACAAGGGATTCGAGATAAAGGGTAATAAAGTCGCTTAAGGATCTCCGGTCACGGGCAGCCAACTTGGTAAGCTCAGATTTCAGGCTGGAATTAACCCGGATGTTTATCACTGTATCTTTATTATCCTTTGTCATACAACGAATATACAATGTAATACAACTTAAACCAAATTTATCTTTTCCAAAAGGTAATTATATTTACAACGGGCGTCTGTTTGTCTGATTTAAGTTTATTAAGTATCGTAAGCATTTTATTGTCATATTCATCAGCCCTTGTTACCACTTGTCTACCTGCTAACTCATTGATTTTATTGAAAATAAGCACATGGTTTGAATCAATTCGTTTGACCATATTCTCCATCTGGTTTTGCAATA
>JAYVXJ010000643.1:0-4750 GCA_043785285.1 Chitinophagaceae bacterium | reverse complement strand
TTCGTCAGAAGCCGGGAGCAACAGGCGTGAGCGGAACTCCGGGAACTTATTTTGACGGTTCGCCAGCCTATGTAAAGGAGGCCGTGGAGAAAAGTCTGAAACGCCTGAAAATTGAAACCATAGATTTGTATTATTCTCACCGGGTGGATCAACGTATTCCGATTGAAGAAACCGTAGGGGCTATGGCAGCATTGGTAAAAGAGGGCAAAATAAAATACCTGGGATTGTCGGAAGCGTCGCCTGCTTCAATCCGGCGTGCGCATGCGGTTCACCCCATCGCTGCTTTGCAGAGTGAATATTCATTCATGACCAGAGACGTGGAAGGAGAAATCTTGTCAACTGTAAGGGAATTAGGAATCAGCTTTGTTCCATATTCGCCGTTAGCCAGGGGGTTGATAACAGCAACGGTTAGTGAAAAGGACAGTCTGCCCGCCGACGATTTCAGAAGAACGCTGCCCCGGTTGGATCAGCAGCACTGGGAAAATAATAAGCGACTGGTCAATGAATTTGCAGAAGTTGCCAAAGACCAGGGTTGTACAGCAGCTCAGCTTGCGCTTGCCTGGGTATTAGCGCAGGGAGAGGACATCATCCCCATTCCGGGAACCAAGAAAAGAAAATATCTGGAAGAAAATGCAGCAGCTGTGGATATTCAGTTGAGTATAGCGGTATTGGACCGGCTTGATTCTTTATTGAAGAAATATCCGGATATTGGAGAGCGGTATAGCGAGGGAGCGATGAAACTGGTGAATAAATAAAGAATGTCCCAGCCGCATGCCTTGACCTGCTATGGTTTTTCCTCATTTTTCCGGCCATGATCCGGATCGAACGTCAATACAAAAAAAACATACAAAACAAGCCATTGAGGTTCCGTTACAATTGGCAGAATGAGTATATTTATTTTATAAAAAAGCTTTTCTTATGGCAACTCCAGCTATTGAACTCATCCCTTACCTGAGTTTTGACGGAAATGGTGAGGAGGCTCTGAACTTTTATAAAGAAATTCTGAATGGTCGCATAGACGTGATGACCAGGTATGATAATCCGGCCATGCAGGTGCCGGAAGATTATAAAAACAAAATCCTGCATGCCCGGTTTTATTTTGGAGACCAAACGATTTTTGCCAGTGATGTTATGCCGGGAAAAGCAGGAAATCAGCCTTCCGGAAGAGTGGCTTTATCGCTGGGATTACAAGATGAAGAGCTGGCGAAAAAGATATTCGATCAGCTGGCGGTGGGTGGTACAATCGGGGTTCCATATGCAAAACAATTCTGGGGCGACTGGCATGGTAATCTGATTGACCGGTTTGGCATTTGCTGGATGCTGAATGCTGCAAAATAAAGGGAGTGACCAGTTGTTATGATCGAAACATCAGTCGCGGCTTAGACGGAGACTATCCAGCTTCTCCGATGGGGCAATAACAGGTCCGGCCTTTAACTATTCGGAAACATGGCAACTGGTGATAAATGCAGGAACGACCATCATTGCTTTTCTAATGGTATTCCTGATACAAAAAGCCCAGAATAAGGATTCTTTAGCTATCCAGTTAAAATTAAATGAGCTGATCGCCGCCCACCAGTTTGCCAGTAATCGCCTGGTGAATGCGGAAAATGTGACGGACGAAGAAATGAAAGTGATCCAGAAATAGTACTCCAGGCTTAGTCAGCTGACAAAAAATGACGATAATCTTCAGCAACCCCATTCCATTGAGGAAGCAGAAGAAGTGCATGAAATGAAAAAGGATGTTGATTCAGCAGTAAGGGAAGCTGAAATGGACGGGGAACCCCAAAACTAAATTAACTAAAAATTTTACCCATTTTATTAATGATCGTGGAATAAAATGCACGGTCAATTCCTGCGTGATATACATTCCCGTCTTCGCTGAAAATCAGGGCAGATTTCTGCCGCAGTATTCACTTTCCAGGCACGTGGACCCCGATTCATCAGGGTTGGCACAGATTTTTAAACCATTCTTTATTAATTACATTTTATAAACAGATAAAGAATGAATATGGAAACAAAATCTGCGAAAAAAACAAACAAAACGAAATCAAAATCTTCCATAGGCGCCGGCGCAGGCGATTCCAGACTGGGGAAATTTTTTATTGATGAACTGAAAGACATCTACTGGGCGGAAAAGCATATTGTTACCACGCTTCCCAAAATGAAGAAGGCGGCAAGCTCAGAAGAATTGAAGCATGCGTTCGAAGAACATCTGGAGGTAACAAAAACACATGTTAGCCGTTTGGAAAAAGCATTTGGAATGATGGGAGAGAAAGCGCAAGCTAAAAAATGCGAGGCTATGGAAGGGATCATTAAGGAAGGAACAAGTATCATTGAAGATACGGAAGAAGGTACTGCCACAAGAGATGTAGGGTTGGTGCTTGCAGCACAAAAAGTGGAGCACTATGAAATTGCTACCTATGGCGGATTGATCCAGTTGGCTAAAACCCTCGGGCACGAGGAGGTAGCTGATCTGCTTTACCAGACCATCAAAGAAGAAGAAGAAGCCGATCAACTATTAACGAAGGTTGCCGAAAGTCATATTAATTATGATGCGGCACAGGAAGTGGAAGATTAATTTTTATTTTTTATTTATAAAGGCCCCGCTTTAAGCGAGGCTTTTTTTTGCGCAACCATTTTTAAGAAGAGCTAATTTATCATTGGAATAAGTTAATTTGTCATTGCAGAGCTAATTGCAGGTAATGATTTAAGAAAAATGGATGCCTCCGCGCGTGCTATATTGACCAATAAAGGAAGTGATTGCAGTTAATCAGGGATTCCTTAGGGATATTAATAGCAGTTTACGTGTTGTATACAAAGACGTCGACCATACTATCTACGGGTCGGGGAAAACAGGGACCCAAATACAAACAGGAAGGAAATTGACTGGATTTTTTAAAAAACGTTATTTTGACAAATAAAATACAAGGATGAAGAAAATCAGTATTTCACTATTTATCGCCGGATTATTTTCTGTGGTAAACGTATATAGTCAGCGGGCTATGGTTACCCTGCATGCCAATGATGCGAAATATACCATCAATAAAAATATCTATGGTCATTTTGCCGAGCACCTGGGCCATTGTATTTATGATGGGATATATGTTGGAGATACCAATAAGATGATCCCGAACACCGATGGCGTACGCAACGATATAATAGCTGCATTGAAAAAACTGAAAGTGCCGGTACTGCGTTGGCCAGGGGGTTGTTTTGCTGATACCTATCACTGGAAAGATGGTGTGGGCCCGAAGAAAGACCGCCCTTCCATGGTAAATCAGTGGTGGGGTAGGGTTACAGAAGATAACAGTTTCGGTACGCATGATTTTTTAAATCTGTGCGAACGCATCGGTGCGGACCCTTATCTGGCGGGCAATGTGGGCAGTGGTACTGTACAAGAACTTTCGCAATGGGTTCAATACGTAAATTTTGGTGGTGAAAGCCCAATGTCCAACTGGCGCAAAGCCAATGGCCGGGAGAAACCCTGGCATGTAAAATATTTTGGCGTAGGCAATGAAGCCTGGGGCTGTGGGGGAAACATGACGCCGGAATATTATGCAAATATGTATAAGCAGTATGCCACGTTTATGAGCGATTGGACCAATGGCGATCACCTGTTCCGTGTTGCCTCTGGTGCGAGTGGGGATGATTATCATTGGACCGAAGTCATGATGCGGGATATTCCACATCATTTAATGGAAGCGGTTGCTCTTCATTATTATTCAGTTATTGATTGGAAGGCAAAGGGTTCAGCATCCGGGTTTACCGCACAGCAATATTTCGCTACTATGAAAGTTGCTCTACACCTGGAAGAGCTGGTGACAAAGCATTCGGCTATCATGGATAAATATGATCCGAAAAATGAAATAGCACTGGTTGTGGATGAATGGGGCGGATGGTACGATGTGGAACCCGGCACCAACCCCGGATTTTTATATCAGCAGAATACTATGCGCGATGCGATGATCGCCGGGGTTACCTTAACTATTTTCAATAATCATTGCGATCGGGTGCGCATGGCCAACCTGGCTCAGATGGTGAATGTGTTGCAGGCGGTCATTCTTACGAACAAAGAGAAAATCATCCGTACGCCAACCTATCATGTGATGGAGATGTACAATGTGCATCAGGATGCGGAGATGATCCCTGTTAGCATCAACAATATCAACTATGTTCAGGGGAAGGATACGCTGACTGCTATCTCGGCATCCGCATCAAAAGATAAAGACGGAGTTACCCATCTTTCACTCGTAAATATTGATCCGGATAAAACCAATACGGTATCCGTTCGGTTTCCCGGGATCACTTACAGGCAGGTAACCGGAAGAATACTTTCATCCCCCAAAATTCAGGATCACAACAGTTTTGAGGAACCTGAAAAAATAAAGCCTCTCCCTTTTACGGGTGCGGATTTAAAGGATAATATGCTTCAGGTTAAATTACCTCCTGCCTCTGTGGTAGTGCTTATGTTAAAGTGATTGATCCACCCCATTGAGAATATCCTTTTCTGTACTTAAGATATCCTTAATGGTTTATCCTTGCCAGGTCCGGTTTTCTGTTGTCCAAAACCAATAATAATCCAGGGGATATGCCGCTTTGATCCTGGAAAATATACCTTCATACAAAGAAGGTTTAGCCAGGTCGGATTCGGGATCCTTTCCTTTTGAACGAAGCATTTCTTTTACAGAAGCCGGTATTATTGAATCCATCCGGGTTGATGCTATCGATTTTCTCATCCGGAATAGTATCC
>JAYVXJ010000642.1:0-4759 GCA_043785285.1 Chitinophagaceae bacterium | reverse complement strand
ATTCTCCCGGTGTTGCTGAACCCTGCCTGGAAATCGTTAATAATATTGAGGATGTATATAAATACACCGCCAAGGGCAATCTGGTTGCAGTGATCACCAATGGCACGGCGGTATTGGGTCTCGGGGATATCGGACCGGAAGCTTCAAAGCCGGTGATGGAAGGGAAAGGGGTGCTGTTTAAGATCTTTGCTGATATAGATGTATTCGATATTGAGATCAACGAGCGGGATCCGGAAAAATTTGTGCAGATTGTAAAATCGCTCGAACCTACTTTCGGTGGAATTAATCTGGAAGATATTAAGGCGCCGGAATGTTTCTATATCGAAAAACAACTCCGCGCAACGCTGAAGATACCCGTGATGCATGATGATCAGCATGGCACAGCCATTATCAGCAGCGCCGCGCTGATCAATGCGCTGGACGTGCAGCGGAAAAAAATTGATAAAGTAAAATTGGTGGTCAATGGTGCCGGGGCTGCTGCCATAGCCTGTATGAAACTTTATGTGGCACTCGGAGCAAAGCCGGGGAATTTTATTGTGTTTGATAAGGATGGTGTCATTCACAAAAACCGGACAGACCTGGACGAAGACAGATTGTTATTCGCGGTCGACAAACCAGACTGGACCCTGGAAAAGGCGATGAAAGATGCAGATGTGTTTGTAGGCCTTAGCATCGGCAATGTAGTTAGCCCGGAAATGGTGAAGAGCATGGCTAAAAAACCCATTGTGTTTGCCATGGCCAATCCCGATCCGGAGATTGCGTATGAAATGGCAACAGCGGTCCGTGACGACCTGATTATGGCCACTGGTCGCAGCGACTATCCGAACCAGGTGAATAATGTATTGGGCTTTCCTTTCATCTTCCGGGGCGCGCTGGATGTACGGGCAACGCAGATCAATGAAGCCATGAAATTCGCTGCAGTGCGGGCGCTGGCCGGACTGGCCAAAACGGCTGTTCCGGATATCGTGAACATGGCATACAATGAAAAAAACATCAGCTTCGGCCCCCTCTATATTATTCCCAAACCACTCGATCCGCGGCTGCTCTCCACAGTAGCTCCTGCGGTTGCCAAAGCCGCCATCGAAAGCGGGGTGGCGCAAACAAGTATTGAAAATTGGGATACCTATGCTATTGAACTGAATAAACGGCTGGGATTGGATAATCAGTTGATCCGGGTATTGGGAAGCAAGGCCAGGCGTGATCCGAGGCGATTGGTATTTGCCGAAGCAGATAATCTCAAGATCCTGAAAGTGGCGCAGATATTATATGATGAAGGAGTGGCTTATCCGATCCTTCTCGGCAATAAAGAAAGAATTCAATCCATTGCTTCAATAAATAAAATAGATATTGAAGGATTGCCGATTGTGGATCCACGGGCAGAGGATCAGAAAGAACGCAGAAAAAATTATTCAGAAATTTTCTTTAGGAAGCGTCAGCGGCGTGGGTTTAATAAATATGAATCGCAGAAGATCATGCGGGACAGGAATTATTTCGGTTGCATGATGGTAGAAACAGGAGAGGCAGACGCCATGATTTCCGGGCTTACCAAAAACTATCCCGATACCATCCGCCCGGCCATAGAAATCATCGGAACAGAAGAGAATGTGAAAAAAATTGCGGGCATGTATCTTTTACTTACCAAAAAAGGACCGCTTTTTTTGGCAGACACTACGGTGAATTTTAATCCCACGGCAGAAGAACTGGCCGACATTACTCTGCTGGTAGCAAAAGAGGTGCGGCAATTCAATCTGGTTCCCCGCATCGCGATGCTGAGTTATTCCAATTTCGGAACCAGTAATTCCCCGGAAGCCCGTCTCGTATCCAGGGCCACGGAAATTGTTAAACAAAAAGATCCGGATCTGATCGTAGACGGGGAGATGCAGGCAAGCATTGCATTGAATAATGAAATCCTCCGGGAGAATTATCCTTTCAGTTCCCTCGTGGATCAGGAAGTGAACATCCTGATTTTTCCAAACCTGGCGGCAGGCAACGTGGCCTATAACCTGTTAAAAGAAGTAGGTGGTGCGGATGCGATCGGACCTATCTTACTGGGTATGAAAAAACCGGTGCATGTTCTTCAGCTGGGCAGCACGGTGAGAAATATTTATAACATGTCTCTGGTGGCCGTCATAGACGCACAAATCAAATGCCCGTCCACATCGGCTGAAACCCTGCATCAATCAGCCGGATGGAAGCGAACCAAAAAATAAATTGTACTTTCATCCCAGCAATCACACATGACTATATTCACAGAATTCGGGCGTTATTTATTGATGCTGAAGGATATGTTTTCCAGGCCGGAAAACCTCAAAATGTACTGGAAGGAGCTCATGCACCAGTGTGTTGAAATCGGCATCCGTTCTTTGGGAATCGTGGTGATCATTTCCTTTTTCATCGGGGCAGTATCTGCTTTGCAAACGGCATATCAACTGGTGAGTCCGCTTCTTCCCAGATCCACGATTGCCATGATTGTCCGCGACACCGTTATTCTTGAATTTGCGCCTACCCTGGTATGTATTGTGCTGGCAGGCGTTGTGGGCAGTAAGATAGCAGGAGAACTGGGAAATATGCGCGTAAGCGAGCAGATCGATGCATTGGAAATCATGGGGATCAATACCCGTACCTACCTGGTCCTCCCTAAAATCCTGGCAGCGATGATCACGATTCCTTTGCTGGTCGTTATTTCCATGGTATTAGGAATCTGGGGTGGAAGGCTGGCCAGTGTAGCCACCGGCATCGTGGCGGCTTCCCAGTTCGATAAAGGATTACACCTGAATTTTCTTCCTTACAATGTATTTTTTGCCCTGGTCAAGGCCTATACCTTTTCCTTTATTATTTCCAGCATTCCCTCTTTTTATGGATATTATGTAAACGGCGGGGCGCTGGAAATCGGAAGGGCCAGTACCAGATCCGTTATTGTAAGTTGTGTGCTCATCCTGTTGGCAGACTATGTGCTTTCTGCCCTCTTATTATAAGTATTTCAATTCATGATCGAAGTAAAAAATTTAAAAAAAACGTTTGACGGTATAACGGTTATCGACGATGTTAGCGCGGTAATGCAGTCCGGTAAATGCAACCTGATCATCGGCTCCAGCGGAAGCGGTAAAACGGTTTTTATGAAATGCCTGGTGGGACTATTTGAGCCCGACTCCGGCGAAATCAGCTATGGCGGGCAGAGTTTTACTGCCATGAATGAAGAAGACAGGAAGATGTTGCGGCAGCAGATCGGCATGCTTTTTCAGGGTTCGGCTTTGTTCGACAGTATGACGGTGGAGCAGAATATTATGTTCCCGTTGGATATGTTTACCAAAGATTCTTTTTCCGTTAAATTAAAACGGGTTAACGAAGTGCTGGCCCGGGTGAACCTGGAAGAGGTGAATAAAAAATTCCCCGCAGAAATCTCCGGCGGTATGAAAAAGCGGGTGGGCATTGCGCGAGCCATTGTGCTCAATCCGAAATATCTTTTTTGTGATGAACCGAATTCGGGGCTTGATCCCCAGACTTCCATACTGATTGATAAACTCATTAAGGAAATCACCAATGAATATAATATTACCACAGTTGTGAATACGCACGACATGAACAGTGTGATGGAAACCGGCGATCATATTATCTATATGTACCAGGGGTTGAAAGAATGGGAAGGAAGTAACAAGGAAATTATTTTCAGTAAAAATAAAAAGCTCAATGAGTTTATTTTTGCTTCCGAATTTCTTCAGGATGCCAAGGATATGCGGATGCTGGAAATAAAGGGCAAAATTGATAATAACCGGAACATGGATGAATTGCTGAAATAGCTAATTTTGCGGCTCAAACAGAAACGACCTAAACTTAAATAAATGGCAGTTTTAGTAAATAAGGGATCAAAGATCATCGTTCAGGGATTCACAGGAACCGAAGGCAGTTTTCATGCTTCGCAGATGATTGAATACGGAACGAAAGTAGTGGGTGGAGTTACTCCGGGCAAAGGAGGCAACAGGCACCTCGACCGGCCTGTATTCAATACGGTAGCCGATGCTGTTAAAGAAACCGGAGCTGATGTGTCCATTATTTTTGTTCCTCCTGCTTTTGCTGCAGATGCCATCATGGAAGCTGCTGAAGCCGGACTGGCACTGGTGGTATGTATCACAGAAGGCATTCCGGTGCAGGATATGGTGAAAGTAAAAAATTATCTGGCAGGCAGAAACACCCGGCTGATCGGTCCCAATTGTCCTGGCGTCATCACCGCTGATGAATGTAAAGTCGGCATCATGCCAGGCTTTGTATTCAAAAAAGGGAAGATCGGCATCGTATCGAAATCCGGAACATTGACCTATGAAGCTGCTGACCAGGTTGCCAAAGCAGGCCTTGGCATTTCAACAGCCATCGGTATCGGCGGCGATCCCATCATTGGAACCACAACCAAAGAAGCAGTGGAATTGCTGATGAATGACCCTGGAACCGAAGGCATTGTCATGATTGGAGAAATCGGTGGAAATATGGAAGCAGAAGCCGCCAGATGGGTTAAAGCAAATAACCGGAAACCGGTCGTTGGGTTTATAGCCGGACAAACTGCTCCTGCCGGCCGCAGGATGGGCCATGCCGGTGCCATCATCGGTGGTGCAGAAGATACTGCTGCAGCAAAAATGAAGATCCTGGACGAATGCGGGATTCATGTAGTTCAGAGTCCTGCCGATATCGGCGCAACGATGGCTAAGGTGATTAAAAAATAAAAAAACCCGGCGATGAGCAGGGTTTTTGTTTAGCGGTATTGATCCGA
>JAYVXJ010000641.1:0-4765 GCA_043785285.1 Chitinophagaceae bacterium | reverse complement strand
TATCGGGAAACCCTGAAATAAAAAAACGCCTCTGATACCATGAAATGGAATCACAAAGCGGATTTTTAAGTTCCCTTTATAGCAAATAAAAGGTTACGCAATCGGTTACATTAACTTTAACAAATATATAAGTTATAGCTAATTCGATTATGATGAAATATTATCTAAATATGATATTGTTTTATCCACCGCCTCGCTGACCACTACCCTCCGGTATTTCGCTGAACATACATAAATGATAAAGTAAAACCGAAACATTATGTGATTTGTGAATTTATCTACTTGAGAACATCCCCAAAGTTAGTTTTTCGCCGCAACACGCGTTTTCTTTCCGATACTATTTAATAAGGTTACCGTTGTGCTCAGGTCACAAATCCTAACGGCAGCATTTTGGAACCATTTTTTAAAAGATTTACGACTACCGCACGCATAATGGCTTGAAAATTTACCGGACCGGGGTTATTGTTTGGTGAATACTTCCTTTTATCGTCAAATAAAATTGTCGCTGTCTCTATACGCTTTTATCAGCGCCAGCTCACCCTCCTTACCAGGCTGGGATATACCATGTTCCATGCCGAGGATACCTTTATATCCTTTATTATAAATATGCTTGAAAATATTTTTGTAATCCATTTCGCCCGTGGTAGGTTCATTCCGGCCGGGATTATTGCCAATCTGGAAATAGCCAATCTCACTGTAGGTAAGATCAATGTTATGAATGAGATTGCCTTCGTTGCGCTGCATATGATACATATCAAACAATATTTTGCAGGAAGGACTGTTAATGGCTTTGCAGATGGCATAAGTTTGATCCGAATTACGAAGAAAAAGGTCGGGCGTATCGCTTAAAGGTTCCAGGACCATTATTATGCCATGCGGTTCCAGAATCTCAACGCCTCTTCGTAATGCTTCTATTACATTTCCAGTTTGAATACCAATGGGCAAATCTCTTTCAAAATCACCAGGAACCACAGTAGTTAGCTTTCCATTGCATCGCTTCGAAACTTCAACGGCCTGCCGGCAGCCTTTTAAAAAAATTTCCAGGTATTCAGGTTTGCCGGTTGCCAATGAATTTTCACCGTTACCAGCTTTGTCCAGCACAAAAACACCCATGGCCATGCCCAATTTAGTTAAGGCATCTCCTATCTTTTGTTGCTCCCCGGCAGGCCTCCGCGGCATGCCATTATCTTCTATTGCCCGGAAGCCGTGGTCATAAGCAAATTTCATCTGATCAATAAAATTATTCCCTGCGCTGTTACGGAACATGCCATCGTGAATACCATAATTAAGATGAAATGACTGATCTGAGCCACGCAGACCACCCGCTTTGCCTGAAGCAGCATCAGCTACAGCACCTGTTAGTAAAGAAGCACCTGTCAGAAATGAATTTTGTATAAAATGTTTGCGTTGCATAAATGCGGTTTAAATTATTAGAAGTATTTCGTAACCCCTGGCACAGGCACAGGATAATTTCCATTCGCATCCGGCAATACAGGTGGAGCTGCATTAAAATCATAAACAGCGGGCATGATATTAAGACCGGAGTTGATTGCAACATCCCATTCCACGACCTGGCCTGAATAAGTGGCAAGCCTTCCTAAAATAGAGGTCATGGTGCTTTTTGCAACACGCTCCGCATCCCAGAATTTAAATTCACCTCGGGCAATCGCATCAAACAATTCGTCATGTTCATTCTGATAAGGCTGATTTTCCGTTGATTTGTCAAACTGGTAAATAATCTTTCCTTTTAAATCGGTGATGTGGGCATCATCGCAGAATACTTTGCCTTTGGTGCCGATCAGCAGCTCGTCCACCTTACTCATGGTACCGATTTGGTGCCTGCATTGGCTGTTTAGAATAGCTCCATTACCATAATGAAATTCTACATAATGATGGTCAAATATCTGCCCATAATCTTTTCCTTTTCTCACTTCACGGCCCCCCATTCCCTGAGCCCTTACCGGATAAGCATCAAGCGCCCAGTTGATAACATCCAGGTTATGTATATGTTGTTCGGTTATGTGATCTCCACACAGCCAGACAAAATAATACCAGTTACGCATCTGGTACTCCATTTCTGTCCAGCCGGCTTGCCGTGGATGTACCCAAACTCCATCATTATTCCACCAGGCCTGTGCAGCAACGATATCTCCTATGGCGCCATCATGCACCCGTTTAATCAGTTCCCGGTAAGAGCTTTGATAGCGGCGTTGCAGCCCGACCACCACATTTAGTTTTTTTGCTTTGGCTTTTTCTGCGGCCGCTAATACGCGTTGT
This sequence comes from Chitinophagaceae bacterium, assembly GCA_043785285.1. Taxonomy (GTDB): domain Bacteria; phylum Bacteroidota; class Bacteroidia; order Chitinophagales; family Chitinophagaceae; genus Puia. The sequence continues at coordinate 2,488 of JAYVXJ010000641.1, read as the reverse complement.
ATACCGGCAGGATCGGTAGCCACGGGTTTTTCCATAAAGATCTGCTTACCCTGATTGACCGCCTCTTCAAAATGAATAGGGCGAAAACCAGGAGGAGTGGTAAGGATGACCACATCTGCCAGGGCTATTGCTTTTTTGTAAGCATCAAAGCCGGTAAATTTATTTTCTTCTTTTACCTGTACCCTGTTTTTTTTATCTTCAAGAGCGTCCAATATATTTTTATAACTATCATCCAACCGGTCTTTAAAAGCGTCAGCCATGGCCACCAATTGCACATTTTGTTTAGTGCTTAATGCCTGAACGGCGGCTCCTGTTCCCCTTCCGCCGCAACCGATCAATGCGACTTTAATAACATCGCCGGAGCCGGAAAAAAAATTTGTCCGGGAAAGCAATGGAGCAGCAAGTATGCCGCCAGCAAGAAAGGAAGAATTTTTTACAAAGTTTCTTCTGCTTTGATTGTTGAAACCTTTTTTCTGATTCATAATACCTGCAATTTAAAATGTTTTATTGAGTGTGTATTTATTTAAGCGTTAGGAATTGCGTAAAAAAATGGTTCACTGCGGTGGTATCCGGTTGTTTCACCGGCCTGACCACGCGGAAACCAATAAACGGAGCATCCGCATTCCACCATTTACTCTTGGGTACCTGGGGATCGCGCGCATTCCATTTACGTTCAGAAGGAATACGTGCCGCACTTCGCAGAGCAGCAGCAGTATCCCGAAAACTTCCACCTTTTAAAGTGACGGGGTATTTGGTGACAGGCTGCAGTAAAGGATTATAAGGATTGTTCTTTATCTGGCCGAAATAGCTGTCCTGGTATTGGTCCAGCGTCCACTCAGCAACATTGCCCATCATATCGTAAAGTCCCCGGGCATTGGGTTGCAATTGTTTTACAGGATGATATTTATTTTCGCTGTTTCCGCTATACCATGCGTACCTGCCCAATCGCTTTTCATCATTTCCGAACGGATAAGCAGCCGGAGAACCTGCCCGGCAGGCATATTCCCATTCAGCCTCCGTAGGCAGGCGATAAAAAATACCTGTTTTTTTATAGAGCCATTTGCAATACATGATCGCAGCATACTGGCTCATGCTATTGGCCGGGAATCCACCACTCTTTCCCATGCCCAATGTAAAATCGATATAAGGAGGGCTTGGGCGCGTAATACCATCCGGTTTCGGAGCGGAGTCCATGGCTTCATTCTGGAATAAAACATATTCATCATAGGTCACCTCGTGTTCCTCTATCCAAAAAGAATCAACCGTAACTTTTGTGAGAGGTCCTTCATCAACACGGTGTCCCTTTTCATTTTCCGGGCTGCCCATTAAAAAAGAACCTGCCGGAATTGGGATCATCTTAAAAGACACAGAAGAATTAGGAATCTTTTGTTCAACCGCCCCGAATGAAGAATCATTTTGTTGGGCATTTAAGGTAATGCTTCCGCTTATAAAAAGCGTCAACCAGGTGATCATCGGTTGATGCATGCGTTTAAAGATATTTAAAGTAAAGTAACTAAAAAAGCGAATAAGCATTATCAAAATGATTTTATAAGATAGTTCCTGAAATTGGGCGAACTTATCTCGTGTATTTTGCCATTTCTTCTCCTTTCCGTGATGAGCAAAGCTGCTCCGGGGAAATTTTTGATCAATATAAAAGACTTTCGCGGAGAAAGAATGCTGCAGGCAGTTGCCAGCCAGTCTGCCGTAGGGCCAGCTGCGGCAATGGTAGTTACATTCCGGCCGTGGGTAAGGCCGATCCCTGTTTCAGGATTGACAATATGCGAATAGCGTTTGCCATTGAACTCCACATATTGGTAAATATCGCCTGAGGTGGCTATGGAGATCTCTTTCAACAGCAATAAACGAGGCAGGATGGCCTCTTTTTCTCCCGGCGCGTTTATACCTATCAGCCATCCCTCCTTATTGGGAGGGGACTGGCCAATGACTATTTTACCGCCAGCATTTACCATGGCACAATAAAAACCATTTTGCTGTAACACTTCGAGCGCTGCCGCAGCAACAAAACCTTTGCCAAGTCCGCCCACATCCAGTTTCATCCCCGGTTTTTCGAGCCATACCGAATGATTCACCGTATCCAGGTGTACATAACGATAACCGGTTTTTTGAAGCGCAGCCCGAATGGAATCGGCATTGGGAAAGGTTTTGGTTTTGCGTGCTTTGCGCCAGAGATGCACAACGGGACCAATCGTTATATCATAGCTGCCTTTGCTTAAACTGGCAGCCTCCATAGAACGTTGGAGTATTTCGAAAAGAGGAGGAGATACCAGTATATAACGGCCCTGACCACTCGTGGCACTCAGGCGGTTAATTTCACTACTGTCAATATAATCACTCAATATAGCATTAAGCTCATCAGCCTTTCTAAAGGCTGCCGCGGCCGCGGCGGCAGCTGTAGCAGCATCATTGCTGTACAAAGTAATGGTAAAAGGCGAGCCCATTTTGGATTGTTCAAATACGTATTTCTTCT
>JAYVXJ010000640.1:0-4769 GCA_043785285.1 Chitinophagaceae bacterium | reverse complement strand
AGTTGACACAGCAACCTTAACTGATAAAGGAGTACTTTCCAAGACTGTCAATTATTTATTTACTGCAAGAGACAAGCATAAAATATTTGCTTACAAGTTCCCCAAAAAATCACCTAATACCATCATCCTCATTCACGGTGTAAAAAGTGATGCTTCTGATTACTTAAAAACAGCAGGAATGGTGCAACAGGCAAAACAAACAGAAGCTTATGCTATAGATTTGAGAGGGCATGGAAAGTCGGAAGGCAAATCAGGTGATGTTGATTACATCAACCAATATGCTGATGATTTGGCTGATATTGTGAGTGCTATTCGGAAGAAGAAACCCAATGGGAAAATTATCATAGCGGGGCATTCAATGGGAGGTGGAATAGCTTTGCGGTACGCAATGGAAGATAACAAAGAAAAAGTTGATGCATTTATACTTTTTGCACCATTAATTGGACAAAATTCGCCAGCATTTCCACAAGAACAAATGGGAGAAAAAGACAGTGCCGAAACGTTTATGAAAATCCATATAGCCCGAATTATTGGTTTAAAAATGTTGAATGAAATCAATAGGCATGAAAGAGATAGCTCGCCGGTATTGTTTTTTAATTTACCCAAAGGAGCACTGCTTAGGGAATATTCTTATCGGGCAAATGCAAGTATGGCACCTGATAATTATATTGATGGTTTGAAAGCTGTAAAAGTTCCAATGCTTGTTTTGGTAGGTAATAAAGATGAGGCTTTCGCTGCCGAAGCACAACAAAAAGCTATTTTGGATAATAGCAAAAGAGAAGTAAAAATTATTGACGGTGCAACACATGAAAGTATCTTACAAAATTCATTGGCTTTTCAATTAATCACTAAATGGTTTTCTAAATTGTAATGCAAACAAAAGAATAGAACCAAATATTTCAAGAACTCATTGAGCAACACAAAGGCATTTTACTTAAAGTTGCCAGAACGTATTGCCAGGATGAGGACGATAGGCAAGACCTTATTCAAGAAATAATGATACAACTTTGGCAGTCGTTTCATAAATACAATGATAAGTTCAAAATCTCAACTTGGTTGGATCGTATTTCTATAAATGTAACAGGCCGGCACGGGTTTATATCCCCCGTGATGAAAGCATACTAGGTAGGCTGTTTTTAAAAAAGCTTTTGCTACTAACATCTTGTCAACCTGTTTAATAGTAACTCCGTTGTCCAGGTCGGCGCATTAAGATTTTCAGTTAGGGATTTATCAAGTGGCGGCGCCTTGTGCTTCGGATTTAGTTTAAAACTAAATTCGATTTTGCCGTCCTTATCAATTCCTGTAGTACCACGATACCTTCCCGTTACATCAGTAATCGTATGTTTTGTTTCAATGATGGAAAATGGAATCCTCTTATGAAATCCAAGTTCATTCAGAAATCCTTTTGTAGCGAAGCCATATTCATGCCCCGCAGTGCTGTTACATGCCTTACAGCCCAGCGCTTTCAAAGTTTCCCCTACGTTTCGAGGTGGAAAATGATCCACATCAAACACAGTTGGAATATAATATCCTTCTTCCAAAAAAAGCATGTAGTTACTTAAGCATAAAGGGCATACGTACATAAAATAATTCGGAATCGTTGGGAATCCCTCAAAAACCCTCGCTTCTGTGATATAGAAATATTCAAATTGTTAAATTAATCAGCAAAGGTCCGGGATTAAGGTGAAGATCTCTCACAAAGCTTTTGATGAATAAATACAATAACTCAAAGAGGCCCAGAAAAAAACGCCTGACTATTTGATCATCATTGTTCCAAGAAATGCGGAAGCATCTGCGAATTATCATAATATAGTGAAGTTTTATTCCGGAACATCACGTGAGCTCACAGGCGTCGCCTTAATTTCGCCGGTCTGCTCTTTCGATGCCGGCTGAAGTGTTATCAGCTTTTGACATTTCGTTTCCATGTCACATTGCTCCATCTGATATGTTTAGGCAGAGGAGAGAGTAATATAGGTACAGTCAATTAAGCCGTTCGGGAAAATTCAGCCCCACGATTTGGTGCAATTCCGTCCTAATTTTAAATGGCTAACAGCACTTCCAAGGGAAAAATGCCGCTAGCCCTTTAAATCTAAAAGATCTGCCTGTTAAAAAAATTATTTAGAGCTAAGGTCAGGTTTGTATATGAGTAATTCTGACCAGCGGTTTTCCACGTCTTCCGCATAATCTTTCAGGAAAACGTCAAAAGAACCTTCGCCATTGGCTATGTTATACCGGTCTTTTAATGGTTTGCGATAACCCGTGGCCAATTCTTTGAGTCCGGCTTTTAGGCGGGTAACTGTCAGATACCCCGGATCACCCGATGCTATTACCTGATAAACCGCAACAGATTCACCACTAGCCTGCCAGGCATTTTTCAATTTCCTTATTATATCAGGAATGGCACCGATTTTACCGGGTTTGGCAACCATATGATTTATGACGATCTTATCGGCATAATCGGTGAGTTGCACCGTACTTAGATCGGCCTGGAATTCAGTATAGGATGAAGTGCCGCGGTCCTGCGTAAGCGGGGCTACATTTTTTTCCCAGTCTGCTGTATGTTCCGCACCCAGATCTCCACGGCTATCAAGTTGGTCCCAGCTGTTTGGCCCCTCGGTCATCATATATCCTCCTTCATCGGGTCCTGATTCAATATGCCAGACCCGCCATTTCCAGTCGCCGGTATGATATTTTTGGACGTGGGCCGTAAGTGCTTTTTCAAATTCAGCAATTTTTTCCCGTTTAGGAAATACCCTGGTTGCATTGAGGACATTTTTTACTTGGCTGAACCCGATAAATGGGACCAGCATGCAAATGGCAAGCATTTTTCTCATGTTAGAAGAATTTAGAACGTGAATAAATGGAAGGGCAGAGGATTCCGTAAGGCGCGAAAAGCTATACAGGCAGATGCTTAACAAGTCCAATGTAAGGGTAATTACTTACGTGAAGAAATAATTTTCGAAGTATACAAAAATGTAAAACCATCAGAGATCCTGAATGGAAGGAATGCTTAATTTGCCCGCAAACACATTATCAGTTGGCGCGGCATAAACGGTTCTGTGCCGGTGGTGACTGAAGGTTGCTGTCCCGGCTTTTTTTTGCTTTTGGGGCAGTGGTAATCCACGGCATTTATATAGGCGCAACACCGTTGCCTTATGCGCCTTTGCGGCCGGAGCGCGCGCCATAGTTCATTCAAAACAAAAATTATGGCAAACAAAAAAACACAAACAGTTTCAGAATCTAAAATTTCTTACCAGCCCAGGATAAAGATCTCAGATTGGCCGATTGTAAAATCTTCTCGGGAAGCCTACTGGCTATTCCTCGAAAGTTGGGACAAGGATATGATCCATCTTGCAGAGCATTTTAAATTAATGGCGTTGAACCGAGCTAACCGGTTAAGGGCATTTTCTTATTATCAACAGGAGGAATGATAGCTGCTGTAGTTGATCCTAGTCAGGCTGATATCGACATGACCGGAAAATTAAGTGCAGGAGGAAAAATCCTGGAAATTGGGGTATTGGATCATTTGATCATTACACCTGACAGATATTATTCAATGGCCGATGAAGGGTTTATGAAGTAATAAGTTCAGAATAGTAAAAATAAGAATGGTCGAACGGTGATTATTAGAAAATCATTAGAATACTGCCTTTTTCGCTGTAATACTTTATATTTCCTACAAACACCCAATGATTGAAAAATATTGGTTTTACGGTATTGCTTGCCATCTTTCATTCTTCCCTTTTCGGTCAATTTTACATTAGAGGCGAGGTAAAAAATGAACAGGGAGATAAATTACAGAATGTTAAAATCGTTGTTCATTCTACTCATCTGATTTACTATACAGGCAGTGGAGGAAATTTCGGTATTACATCTTCCAGTCAATATGATTCACTTACCTTTTCTAGTGAAAGCTATGAATCATTTACGACTAAAATTAAAACAACGGATTATATACAAATTACTTTGAAATTATCGCCTTATGCTGCGAACTTAAAGAAGAATCATTTAATCTCTTATATTAAAGATCAGAAAATTGAGGATAATCGCAACTGGACAATAGCTGATGAAACATATTCAAGTCTTGTGGAAAACCCTTTCATTCAGGCCCAGTATTCACCTGCTGCTTCTTTTTCTGTAAACGTAAACAGGGCATCCTATAGCAATATCAGACGATTCCTGAATATGGGAGTCATGGTCCCGCCGGATGGTGTTAGAATTGAAGAAATGCTGAACAATTTCAGTTTTAAATTCCAAGAACCTGAAGATAGTAACGTATTTAAATGTTCATCGCAGGTTTCCTCTTGTCCCTGGAATGACCAGCACCAACTACTTTTTCTGAATATTTCTGCCCGTAAATTAGATCTTCGCAAAATACCAGCCAGTAACTTGGTTTTTTTGATTGATGCATCCGGTTCAATGGATATGCCAAATAAATTACCGCTTTTAAAATCCGGTTTTCGGTTGCTAGTAAAAAATCTGAGAGATATTGATACGGTATCTATTGTTACTTATGGCGATATGGTACATATTGTGCTCGAAGCGGTTTCGGGCGCAAAAAAGGACTCGATTATTAAAACCATTGAAGAACTTGAAGCGAATGGTCCGACTCCAGGCGAGGCTGGTCTTAGATTGGCCTATGAGGTAGTTCGCCGCCGATTTATTAATGGGGGAAATAATAGAATTATTTTGGCGACAGACGGCGATTTTAACGTGGGCTTGTCGACAGAAAATGAACTTCAGAATTTAATTGAGCAGCAACGGAAGTC
>JAYVXJ010000639.1:0-14785 GCA_043785285.1 Chitinophagaceae bacterium | reverse complement strand
CTCAGGGTTCTTCAACTGTGGCCATCATCACTGCGGCTTCCATTGTGCATCCGCTGTTGCCTGCGCTGGGTCTTGCAAATGCAAATGGCCAATTGTTGGGCGTCTTATCCATGGGCGCGGGATCCATGATGATTTCCCATGCCAATGATGCTTATTTCTGGGTCATTGCTAAATTCTCCGGCTTGGATATGAAGACCATGCTCCGCGTTTATACGGTGTCGACCATATTCATGGGATTGACTTCTTTTGTAATGGTTTGTATTTTGGCCTTTATTTTACATTGAATACTTTATTAAAGTTGACAGTTGACAGTTGACAGATATCAGGTGCGAATTCACACATAAAGGCCGTCAACTGTCAACTGTCAACCGTCAACGTATACCGGGCGGTACGTGCAAAATATACTTTTCCAAAAAGGCTTCTTCCGGGAAAATTTGATGAATTTCGCTGATCTTAGGTCTGGTGCCGCTTTCTGAGATCTCCGCTGCCAGATCTCCGCCTTTTAAACAAATCAATCCATTGGCAAAAGGAAGTTCTCCGGTTGAACCGCCGGTACCTGCAGCAGGTTGGTTCCTCAGCAATGGCCTGGACCATTTCCATAAATCCTTTATCGGTGCCACCGCACGGGAAACGGCAACATCAAATTTTCTTCCGCTGATTTCTTCTGCCCGGACATGTTCAGTGCTAACGTTTTTTAACCTGAGGGAATCTTTTACGGCTTCCACCACGTTTAGCTTTTTGCCGATACTGTCCACCAGATGAAAATAAACTTCAGGGAAAAAAATGGCCAGCGGAATTCCGGGAAACCCGCCGCCGGTGCCGATATCAATCACGCGACTGCCTGCAGGGAAATCAAAGACAGCCGCTATGCTCAGGGAATGCAGTACATGCTTTTCATACAGACTTCCAATATCTTTTCGCGAAATCACATTGATCTTCGCATTCCATTCTGTATACAGAACTTCCAGCGCCCCAAATTGTTCCAGTTGCTCCGGGGTAAAATCGGAGAAATAACGGGTGATTATCTCCATTCCATCCTTGGCTTCTTCCATAATGAGGGTACAAAAATGAGATAATAACAGATCATCCAGATATCCAGCAACCACCAGAAAGGGAAAAGATCAGCTTCATTGAGTTTTTTCATTGCCTTGAAATAAACAAATCCCTGCACTAAAAAACGGAGTGCAAAAACGCCCAGTGTCCACGTCCAGTGAGAATAAATCAGGCTGATAATAAATGCCGGATAAAATAGAAATTGGGTTACCGAATAAAACCCGAGCAGCCATTGTTGTTTGGGCCGGTAAAATTTTCCGGTGCTATAATGCCTGTTTTTCTGCCGAACCCATTCCCGGAATGTTTTCTTGGGTTCAGACAAAGTGAATGATTCCGGGTCGATAACGATCCGCGTATTGTTGCTGTTGGCCACCTGATTAATAAACAGGTCGTCATCGCCACCCGGCAAATGATTCACCGATGAAAAGCCTTTATTCTTAAAAAACAATTCCTTTTTATAGGAAAGATTTCTTCCAACACCCATATAAGGCTGGCCTGCCAGCGCATAGGACAAATATTGCAGTGCAGCGTGGAAGGTTTCGAACCGGATCAGCTTATTGAGCAGGCCCGGCCGCTTCTGATAAGGGCTGTATCCCAGCACAACCTGTATCCCTTCATCATAACCATCCTGCATTTTTTCAATCCAGTATTCACTGGCAGGAACGCAATCCGTATCCGTAAGCAACACCACTTCATGTTTTGCTTCCTTGATACCTATACTAAGTGGATATTTTTTTCCCGGAATTCCCTTGGCTTCGTATTCCAGATTTACAATATGCAATCCCTTAAAGGTTTTTTTGAATTCTTCGAGCAGGTAGCGGGTATCATCCTGACTGTTATGATTCACCACAATCACTTCATGTGTGGTGGGATAGGTTTGCACCAGGGCACCGGGAAGATTGGCAGCCAGGTTAGGTGCTTCGTCCCGGGCACAGATAATAACACTTACAGGATGTTGCTGGGATTTTTCTTTTGAAGGTTTCCGGAAGAAAGCGAGCCTTTGGAAAAACCAGACATAATAGAAAACCTGAATACCGGTAGTTAAACAGAAAATAGTAAACCAGATCTCACTCCACGATAAATAAGGCGGCAGTTTATACATTCAATACTACAGTTAGTTAGGGAAGACAAATTTACGGAATAAAGCGGTTTTCGGGTGAGCAATTAGTTGACGGTTTGACGGATGACGGTTGACGGATATCAGGTGCGGATTCGCACATAAAGGCCGTCAACCGTCATCCGTCAACTGTCATCCTTTATTGCTTTATTGCCATATCTTGCAGCGTTTAATTCATGGCTCAATTATCTTTTGAACTAATTAGTACGGATGCTGCTTCCGGAGCCCGTGCAGGACTGATACATACGGATCATGGAGAAATTCCAACGCCCATTTTCATGCCGGTAGGAACAGCCGGCAGTGTAAAAGCAGTTACTGCTGCCCAGCTTGAGCAGGAAGTAAAGGCCCGGATCATCCTTGGAAATACATACCATCTCTACCTGCGCCCGGGTACTTCCGTGTTGGAAAATGCCGGAGGGCTTCACCGTTTCATGAACTGGAACGGGCCCATCCTGACGGACAGCGGGGGATACCAGGTTTTTTCCCTGGCCGGAACCAGGAAGATTACGGAAGAAGGTGTGGTTTTTAAATCTCATATTGACGGATCAGCTCATTTATTCACGCCGGAAAAAGTAATGGATATTCAGCGAAGTATTGGCGGCGATATCATCATGGCGTTTGATGAATGTCCGTCTTTTGGCGCAGGATACGAATATGCCAGATCATCCATGGATCTTACGCATCGCTGGCTGGACCGTTGTTTGGAGCAGTTCGGGAATACGCCTGATAAATATGGCTACACCCAAAATCTTTTTCCAATCGTGCAGGGCGGTGTTTTTGAAGTTCTGCGGAAACAATCCTGCGAATTTATTTCATCCCGGAATGCCGTTGGAAATGCCATAGGCGGCTTAAGTGTGGGCGAGCCGGAGGAACAGTTATACGAAATGACAGCCTTCTGTTGCGCGCACCTGCCACAGGGAAAACCGCGTTACCTGATGGGTGTGGGAACTCCCTGGAACCTGTTGGAATGTATAGCCCTGGGAGTAGATATGTTCGACTGCGTGATACCGACGCGAAACGGAAGGAACGGAATGCTCTTTACTTCGAAGGGAGTGATCAATATCGACAATAAAAAATGGGAAAATGATTTCTCTCCGATTGATGATGGCATCGAATGCAGCCTGAGCAACCAATATAGTAAAGCGTATTTGCGGCATCTCGTCAAAAGCAGGGAATTCACAGGATTGACCATTGCCAGTGTGCATAATCTTTCTTTCTATCTGCACCTCGTAAATCAGGCACGAATACATATTCTGCAGGGCGATTTTATCAGCTGGAAAAATCAACAGACGGAATTACTGAAACAAAGATTGTGATCAGTTGCCTTTCCAAACATTATTGTTCTCGTCACTGTCCGGAAGATCCTTATCCGGATCAATGGTAACCGTCTGAATTTTCCGGGTGGAAGGATAGAAAAATTTCCAGGCCGGTCCGTGCTGCCACACTTCAACCGGTAATTTTACCCGCCCTGTTTTGCCGCTGATCTCTTTAATTTCCACCGTTACCGGCATGGGAAGTTGCTCCCGGTTTTCAATGGTTATGATTGCGCCATTGACTGGATTAGATTCAATATAATCTACACTCATCACTGCCTGATCCACTTTCCAGTTGTTGAGGAACCAGCCTCTCCAAAACCAGTCGAGGGTTTCCCCACTATAATTTTCCATGGCATGAAAGAAATCCCAGGGAGTAGGATGTTTATAAGCCCAGCTTCTGATATAATAGCGAAAAGCACTGTCGAATTTAGCTTCACCTAAAATTTCTGTTCTCAGTAATTCCAGTCCCATACCCGGTTTGTCATATGCATTCGCCGCCAGATACCGGGGATTGGTAACTTCGGGAATGGTCATAATACTTTCGGAATTAGGTTGAAAAAACCGCATGGCACGCGATCTGTAATGAGGCGCTTCGTAAAATTCCCCGTGGTTGAAATATTTATCCGCTACGGCATTGATGAATGTGTTGAATCCTTCATCCATCCAGGGATATTTTCTTTCATTACTTCCTACAATCATCGGGAACCAGGTATGGCCTAATTCATGACTGATAACACTCCACAGGTTTTTTTTCTGATCAAAAGCACTGCAGAAAACAATGCCCGGATATTCCATGCCACCAACAATCCCGGCTACATTCACGGCACTGGGGTAGGGATATCCAAGCCATTTTTCGGAATAATGTTCAATGGCGCCTTTCACAAATTCCGTGGAACGTTTCCATCCTGAATCCACTGCAGATCCAATGGGATAAACGGACATGGCCAGGGATTTTTTTCCTTCCGGAAGATTGATCCTCGCGGCATCCCATACAAATGCCGCAGATGCAGCCCAGGATACATCACGGGCACGCTGACAACGGAAATGCCAGGTGACCCGGCCCTTCGCGGGTTTAGCGGTCTGAGTGCTTACTTCCTGTTCCGTGCGGATCATGACTGTTTTATCACTGTTTCTTGCGGCATCTAATCTCTTCATCTGTTCCTTGCTCAGCACTTCCTCTGGATTCAATAATTCTCCCGAAGCCACTACGATTAATTTTGCAGACGTGGTAATGCTGAAATCGTAATTGCCATATTCCAGATAAAATTCGCCAGCTCCCAGGTAGGGCAGCGTATTCCATCCCTGCACATTATCGTAAACGCACATACGCGGATACCATTGGGCAATTTCATAAATCCATCCATTGTCAGTTTCCATACGGCCCATGCGGTCTGAACCGTGTTCGGGAATGCCGAAACCATATTCGATCCGGATCTTTATGGAATCACCATGCGATTTTAACGGTGCGGGCAGCAGGATCTGCATCCGGGTACCATTGATTTTAAAATTGGCTTTTTCTTCTCTTCCCCCTACCTGTATAACAACGGATTGGATATCATAACCTCCGTCAAAGCCCAGGTTCGCATACCGGCCACCGGTCACGGGGGTAACAGCCTGCGCGCGCGAGTCGGGTTTATAAATATTCTGATCCAATTGCAACCATACAAAGGGCAACTGTTCCGGACTGTTATTTCTATAGGTAATCGCTACCGTGCCGCTGATCTTTTGATTTACATCATCCAGGTTTGCCCGGATGGCATAATCTGCTTCATTTTGCCAATATTTCGGGCCGGGCGTGCCTCCTGCTGTTCTAACTTCATCACCGAAAGAAGGATAAAAGATTGGCGCAAATGCTTCATGCTGGTCGTAGTTTACGGTATCCTGGGAAAAGGCAAACAGGGAAACCAGGAACATGCTGTTCATCATCAGAAACCATCTCTTAACGTACATCTTTGCTATTTTAAGTGGACGAAGGTATATTTTTCAGGGTTTTTTCCACCCATGATTATGATGGAAGGTTCGTGATTTAACAGCCCTGTTTCATTTCCTACAGCACATTGCTGTATTTTTGCAGCGGTTTTTGTTACATGAAAAAACTGGATTGGTACATACTCCGCAAATTCCTGAGCACATTTGTGTTTACCATGCTCACTTTTACGGTGATTGCCGTGGTCATAGACACCAGTGAGAAAGCGGATGATTTCGTGAAATCGGGCCTCAGCTCCTGGGAGATCGTCACCCATTATTTTGTTGGGTTCGTCCCCTTCATCATGTCGATGATCTTTCCGCTGTTTGGATTTATTGCCTGTATTTATTTCAGTTCCAAAATGGCCGGTCAATCGGAGTTTGTGGCCATTTTGGCCAGCGGGATACGGTATCCGCGCATGCTGCGCCCCTATTTTGTAGGAGCTGTCATCCTCAGCCTGATCTATTGGTTTGCCAGCCAGTATTGGGTGCCTAAAGCCAATGAGATCCGGACAAATTTCCAGGCAACTTATATTGACCGGAACAGTTCATATAGCAGTGATCCCTATCGCACCAATAATTTTTATCTGCGGGTGAATGCCGGTACTTATGTTGGACTTAAGTATTATGATACCGCCCGTAAAACCGCCAGCAGTTTTTTTCTTTCTAAAATTAAAAATGGTAAAATTTATTACAATCTCCGGGCAGAAAACCTCAAATGGGATACCGCTAAAAAAGATTGGCAACTGACCGGTGTGGTGGAGCATACGAATGATGGGCTCCTGGAATCCGCACGGCTCATCCCGAGCATGCATATTAACCTGAATGTTCGCCCGGAGGAATTAAGAAGAGATGATTACCTGAAAGATAAATTGACCACGCCTGAGCTGAAGCGGTTTATTAAAATGGAGGAAGTGCGCGGCAGTGAAGGTCTTAACGCATACAAAGAAGAAAGATATCACCGGGACGCTTCCCCTTTTTCCGTGATTATTTTAACCATGATCGGAGCAGTAATCGCAACGCGTAAAATAAGAGGTGGAAGCGGGTTAAACCTGGCCATCGGACTGGTTATGGCTGCCGTTTTTGTGATCATGGATAAGTTCTCGGTAACTTTTGCAATCAAAGGAAATTTTTCTCCCATGCTCGCTGCCTGGATGCCTAATATTATTTTCGGCATTCTTGCATGCTGGCTTTATTGGCGCGCTCCGAAGTAGGTTGACCGTTGATGGTTGGCCGATATCAGGTGCGGATTCGCAACTAAAGTCCGTCAACCGTCAACGGCCAACGGCCAACCGTCAACCAAATCGCATCCGGCAAACTTATCCATGCAATCATTTGTTCTAACAGCGTGCATGAATTAACTTTAGCCATCTTCTCCCAGAAAATTTTAAACACCCGGTATGACTATTAAAGAAAGGTTTAAAATCAAGTCCGAGTCTCTCAGCGCAGAAATTAAAGATATCCTCAAAGAACATGGTTCAAAAAAAATCGGGGAAACTACCCTCTCCCAGCTCTACACCGGGATGCGCGGAATGACCGGACTGGTTACTGAAACTTCTTTACTGGATGCACAGGAAGGCATTCGTTTTCGGGGATATTCCATTCCGGAAATACAACAGAAACTGCCAAAGGCACCGGGTTGTCATGAACCCCTGCCCGAAGGCTTGTTTTTCCTGATGTTACTGGGCGATCTTCCGGAAGAAAAAGATGTACAGGAACTAACGGCCAACTGGCAACGCCGCAGCCATGTGCCCAATCATGTATTTGATGCCATTGAAGCATTGCCCGTAGGCACGCACCCTATGACGCAATTCGTAATCGCCATCATGGCACTTCAAACGGAAAGCCAGTTTGCAAAAAAATATGCTGAAGGCCTGAATAAAAAGGATTACTGGGATGCCGTGTTCGATGATTCCATGAACCTGATTGCCCGTCTTCCCCGCGTAGCTGCATATATCTACCGGAGAAAATATAAACATGGCGACCATATCCAGCCCAATGGGTTGCTCGACTGGGCAGGAAATTTTGCCCACATGCTGGGTTATCAGGATGATACTTTTCAGGAGTTGATGCGTTTATACATGACCATTCATGCAGACCATGAAGGAGGCAACGTGAGCGCGCATACTACCCATCTGGTGGGTTCTGCATTGAGTGATCCCTATCTTTGTCTCGCCGCCGGCATGAACGGTCTTGCAGGCCCATTACATGGCCTCGCCAACCAGGAAGTAATCAAGTGGATCCTGGAGATGCGCGAAGAGCTTAAAACGGATCTTCCGAGCAAAGAACAAATCGTGGAATATGTTCAGAAAACATTGAATGAAGGGAAAGTGGTTCCGGGTTACGGACACGCTGTTCTTCGCAAAACAGATCCGCGTTTCACAGCTCAGATGGAATTCGGTAAAAAACATTTACCCGATGATCCGCTGGTAAAAACCGTCTGGAATATTTATGAAGCGGTACCACCGGTATTACAATCCCTGGGAAAAATAAAAAACCCATGGCCCAATGTGGATGCCCACAGCGGTGCGCTGCTGGTTCATTTCGGTTTGGTGGAATATGAATTTTATACTGTTCTTTTCGGCGTCAGCCGTTCCCTCGGTGTACTGGCAAGCCTTTGCTGGGACAGAGCCCTGGGTTATCCCCTCGAAAGGCCAAAATCTGTTACTACCGATTCCGTTAAAGGTTGGTTAGAGGGGAAGGCGGATATTTGGGGGGACTAGTTTGGTTGATAGTTAATGGCTCCCATGTGCAGCGTTACACATACAAGTCCATCAACCATCAACTATTTCTCCATTGCCTGCACAATGTCCGCCAAAATATCCTCCCTATGTTCCAGCCCTGCAGAAATGCGTATAAGCCCCGGCGTTATATTCACTTCCATTCTTTCGGCCTCGCTTAATTTACCATGGGTAGTGCTTGCCGGATGAGATGCGATGCTGCGGGTATCTCCCAGGTTGGCCGTGCGGGAAAGCATTTTCAGGTTATCCAGGAATTTTCTTCCGCTTTCCAAACCGCCTTTCAATTCAAAACACAAAAGTCCTCCGCCATTGATCATTTGTTTTTTGGCTATTGCAAATTGCGGATGGCTTTCGAGGAATGGATATTTCAGCCAACTGATGGCCCGGTGTTTTTCCAGTTGCTTCGCCAGGTAGAAGGCATTGGATGCATGACGCTCCATACGCACTTCCAATGTTTCCAGACTCCGGCTAAGTATCCAGGCATTGAATGGAGATAGTGCCGGCCCGGTACTGCGGCAGAAAAGATAAACATCATGGATTAGTTTTTTGTTGCCCAACACAATGCCCCCTAATACACGGCCCTGGCCATCCAGCCATTTCGTGGCAGAATGGATCACGAGGTCTGCTCCAAACCGGACAGGAAGCTGACCGATCGGCGTAGCAAAACAATTATCCACACTAAATATCAGGTTATGTTTTTTAGCCAGCTTTCCCACCGACTCCAGATCAATCACATCCAGTCCGGGATTGGTTGGCGTTTCCACAAAAATCATTTTGGTATTGGGCTGAATGGCGGCTTCCCATCCACTCAGGTCGCCGGCAGCTGCATAACTGTGTTCAATGCCATATTTTGGAAGAATTTTCGTAATCACGCTGTGTGTGCTTCCGAACACAGCCCTGCAGGATAACAGGTGATCTCCTTTTTTTAAAAATGTAAGAAAAGAAGCAAACACGGCGCTCATTCCTGAAGAAGTGGCAAATCCGGATTCCATCCCTTCCAGCACGCACATGCGGTCGGTGAATTCCTGAACGGTTGGATTAGAAAAGCGACTGTAAATATTATCGTCGTTCTCATCGGCAAAGGCCGCACGCATTTCTTCCGCATTATCAAAACAAAAACTGCTGGTCAGGAACAAAGGAGAAGAATGTTCCATTTCTTCGGTTTGCTTTACACGGGTTCTGATCAGCTTGGAAATAGGGTGTAATGGCATGATTTCTTTTTTATAAAATGAGTTTAGTTGAGTATTGAATTGGGCAGCCGTTATTCTATGTAATGAGGCTGGTCTCCCAGTTGATTTTGCAGCCCGCGCCCATGAGTGTTGCCGCTACGGAACAATATTTATCAATGGTCAGGGCACAGGCCCGATTTGCTTTTTCAGGATCTATGTTTCCTTTCAATTCAAAAATGATGTGAATTTGTTTCCATAGAGAAGGGTGCTTCCCGGACTCTCTTTCTCCGTCAATACTAATGCGGAATCCTTCCACGGTTTGTTTTTGTTTTTTCAGAATGGAAACGATATCAATACCGCTGCAGCTACCCAGACCCATCAGGAGCATCTGCATTGGCCGGATACCGAAATCATGGCCACCACTTTCCGGACTGGAGTCCATCCTTACCCGGTGACCGCTGTCATCTGTTCCTTCAAATCCGAATTCATCGCTAACCCGGGTTACTTCAACATGGGCCATAAAAAAGATTTTTTCAAAGGTAATTTATACTTGTCCTTATTTTGCATCCTAAAATCCTGAATCGGGAGTATGGATGAATTTCATATTGATCAGCCGTTCCGGCTGGAAAACGGCCAAACGCTTACCGGCATCAAGATCTCGTACCATACCTACGGCCAATTGAATGATGCCGCGGATAATGTAGTCTGGATCTGCCATGCCCTCACCGCAAATTCCAACGTAACCCGCTGGTGGCCCGGCATGGTAGGGGAGAACCATATCGTGGATCCCCGAAAGTATTTTATTGTTTGTGCCAACATCCTGGGCTCCTGCTATGGTACTTCAGGACCCCTGAGCCAGGATCCGGATTCCGGCGGCATCTATTTCAGCAATTTTCCGGCTATTACCATCCGGGACATGGTGAATGCTCATATCCTGCTAAGAAAGCACCTGGGTATTCGCCAGATCGCCATGATGATGGGCGGAAGCATGGGTGGTTACCAGGCTTTGGAATGGTGCGTGATGGAACCGGATATCATCAAAGATCTTTTTCTCATTGCCACTTCTGCTGCAGAAACTGCCTGGGGTATTGCCGTGCATACCACACAGCGGTTGGCGATTGAGGCCGATCCCTCCTGGAAAGATCTGGATGAGGATGCGGGATCCAGGGGATTAAAAGCTGCCCGCGCCATAGGGATTCTCACTTACCGGAACTATACCATTATGAAGGAAAAACAATCCGACCCGGATCCGGAAAAACTTGATAATTACAGGGCTTCCTCTTATATCAATTATCAGGGAGATAAGCTGGTGGAGCGTTTTAATGCGTATAGCTACTGGTTGCTGACCAAGGCAATGGATACCCATAATCTGTCGCGTGGCAGAGGGGGGGATCTGAAGAAGGTATTGTCCTCCATGCGGCAACGAACCCTGATCATCGGGATTATCAGCGACATTCTTTGTCCGGTGGACGAACAAAAATTTATTTCCGATTATATTCCGGATTGTAGCATGGTAACCATTGATTCTATTTATGGGCACGATGGATTTATGGTGGAATCGGAAAAAGTGGGGGATAGTTTGAAGAGGTGGGTTAGAAAGTAAAAATTAAAAAGTAAAAAATTGGTCAGCAAAATCTTTTGATGCTCAGGTATTAAGAATACAGCATTTCGAATTCCCCCTTTTCCTTTTTAATTTCCCCTTTTTAATTTACCAGGTCAACCTTCCCTGATAATAATCCAAAATTTTCGTTCTGAAAATATAATTGTACCGGGCAGCCGTCAGATTGGTATTGGCACGGTCATAATTATTCTTGGCAATTACGTAATCCACCGAGGTAATCGCTCCGTTATTAAAACGGATCTCTGCCGTGCGGAAGGATTCTCCATAAGCTTTTACCTGATCCAGATAGCCTTTGTATTGTCCGTATGCAGCGTTCATATTCTGCCAGGCCTGTTCAACCAATTGCTGTAGCTGATTCCGGGAAGCATTGGCCAGAACTTTTGCATTTTGCAGATTAATTTTTGCCAGTTTGATATTATTCCGGGCGGACAAATAATTTAATATCGGAATATTCAACTGAAGGCCGATAGATTCGTAACGGTTGTTTTTGAACTGGTTTCCGAAAGAAATCTTTTGTTGCAGATTGGAAAAGGCTTGTACATCATAGCTCGTTGCACCGATGTCCACAAACTGACCGGTAGCAGACTTAAATTCTGTTCCGGGGATTCCACTGGTTGCGATGCTGGTATAATTTGAATTGATATTTCCATAAAAGTAAAGCGTGGGATATAATTTGCCTCTGGCTACTGCCACTCCTTTTTCAAAAGACTGGACACGTAAATCAGCTGCCTTAATAGTTGGAATGTTTTGAAGGGCTGATTGAAAAATACTGTCGGAACTGCCTCCATATTGTAACGTATTTGCATCCAATGAAACCATCTGATACACAGCGTCTTTCTGATAAGGAATATTGAGCAGGGCGAACAGGTTTACTTTGGATGTTTCCAGTGCATTTACTGCATTAACAATATTCACCTGGTCATTTGCGTATTGGCCTCTCAGGTCATATAAGGTAGCCGGTGCAATGGAACCTGCGCGGTTTTGTATCTCCAGACGTTCAACCTGTCTGGCATCCACATCTGCCTGCTGACGTGCAATATCCAGTAGATCCTGGTTGCTCAGCACCATCAGATAGGTGAGTATTACATTCAGCGAAATATTATCTTTCTGTTGTTGCCAGTCCATCTTACCGGCATTATAGTTCAGGGCATTCTGACGGATGGCGTTTTGCATTTGCAATCCACTGAAAAGCACAAGGCTTGCGTTTACGCTATAATTTCCTGAGTTGTTCTGCTGATCAACATACGTATTGTTGAAATTATTAATGCTTCTGCCGTAATTAATTCCCTGGCTGGCTACGCCATTAATTTGTGGAAGCAAATTGTCTTTGGCCTGTTTAAACTGAACAGCATTGGTTTGCATCTGGATTTCGCTTTGCTTCACCTGCAGGTTATTCTGTATGGCCAGGTCAATACATTGCTTCAGATTCAGATTATGTGCGCTGCTATCCTGACTATAGCCATTGAAATGAAAAGCCATGCCGGCAAGAACTATCCAGATTCGAAACCGCTTCATTGTTGTGATCATTTATTTTGTCTCCGTTTTTTCAATGCGCCCGTCAAGCAGATGAATAATCCGCTTTCCGTAGCTGGCATTTTTTTCAGAATGGGTCACCTGAATGATAGTTACCCCGTCCTGTTGATTCAATTTGGTAAATAATTCCATGATCTCCTCTCCCTGTTTGGAGTTGAGGTTGCCAGTGGGCTCATCGGCCAGAATCAGTTTGGGTTTGGCCACCAGCGCGCGGGCAATACCTACGAGTTGTTGTTGTCCGCCAGATAGGTGCGTAGGAAATAAATCCTTTTTTCCCACCATCTGAAAACGGTCAATGATATCAGCCACGATGGCTTTGCGTTCAGCTGATTTAATATTCTGGTAGATCAACGGCGTTTCAATATTTTCATAAACCGTGAGTTCATCAATCAGATGATATGCCTGAAAAACAAATCCAATATGGGTTTTATAGAGAGTTGATCTTTGTTTTTCTTTCAATTTGTACACTTCGGTGTCCAGAAACTGGTAATCGCCTTCAGAAGGTGAATCCAGCATGCCGATGATATTTAATAAAGTGGATTTTCCCGATCCGGATGGTCCCATGATGGAAATGAATTCTCCTTCTGCGATGTTGAGATGGATATCTTTCAGAATGAAATTCCGGATATTTCCGAGGTTAATCCATTTTGAAAGATGCGCTATCTTGATCATGCTTGATATTTATATGTTATGATTCATTAATTTGTTGACCGTTGACGGCTCACTCTACCCGCAAGCTCTTTACCGGATTAGCAATTGCTGCTTTAATAGCCTGGAAACTTACCGTTATTAATGCAATCAATGCCGCCACTACCGCTGCTATGAGAAATATCCACCAGCCAATTTGGATGCGGTAAGCAAAATCCTGCAGCCAGCTATGCATGGCAAACCAGGCAATAGGTGAAGCAATGATAATGGCAATGGCTACCAGTTTTAAGAAATCCTTCGACAGCAGGTTGACAATATTCGGTACGGTAGCGCCCAGAACTTTTCGTATGCCTATCTCCCGGGTACGTTGCATGGTGCTGTAAGAAGCAAGCCCCAACAAACCGAGACAGGAAATGATAATAGCCAGGATCGCAAAATTGAGGAATAGTTTTCCAAATCTTTCCTCGGTGCGGTATTGTTTATCAAAGAATTCATCCAGGAAAAAATAGCTGAATGGCCGCGCCGGAATCAAGCTGTTCCATTTGTTTTCTATAGTGGCAATCGTCTTCGGCAGATTTTGGGTGGATACATTAATGGAAACCAGGTTACAGCCGCGGGGTTCAATGCGCATAGACAGTGGCTTGATCGCCTCCTGTAAGGAACGGAAATGAAAATCCTTCATTACGCCAATGATCTTTCCTTCCCTTCCCCATTGCTTAAAACGCCGGCCCACAGCCTGTTGCGGAGAACTGTAGCCAAACATTTTCACTGCAGCCTCGTTGAGTATCATGGACTGTGTGGTATCGGTTTGAAAATCACGGGAGAAAGCGCGTCCGGCCACCATTTTTATTTTGTATTGCGGGATGTAATCAAAGTCAACGAAGTATAAATCGAGATTGGCGATCTGTAAATCCCCTTTTTTATTTTCAATTTCTGAATAAGCACCCGGATTTCCACTTCCCGGTACGCTGGAAGACATGGCGACTGACTTCACATTTGGTAAGCTGGCTACGGCATTCCGGAAAGTTTCTTTTGCGGGATCGAAATTGGTATTGATCACCATCATCTGGTCTTTTTTAAAACCCAGATCCTGCCTGCGCATGTAGTTCATTTGATTATAAACAATGATTGTGGCAATGATCAGCGCTATAGAGATGGTGAATTGGGCAACAACAAGGCCTTTCCTAAGCAGGATGCCTTTGGTACCGGTGGCAAACCGGCCTTTTAATACCGTGACAGGTTTAAAGGAAGATAATACGAGTGCCGGATAAACGCCTGCCAGCAGACCGATGCCAATGGACGCCAGAAAAAGGATCAGAATAAAGTGCATGTTCTCGAAAATACTTGTACTGATGGTTTTGCCCGCCAGGTAATTGAAACCAGGAAGCAAAAGTGCAGCGGCGCCCAATGTGAGCATAAAAGCAATGACACACAATAAAACGGATTCGCCGATAAACTGGCTGATAAGTTGTCCTTTGGCTGCACCCACTACTTTGCGTATACCTACTTCCCTGGCCCGCTCTGCCGAACGCGCCGTGGTGAGGTTGATGAAATTGAAACAGGCGATCAGCAAAATAAAAGCGGCTACCAGCGAAAATATGTACACATTATTGATGTTGCCT
>JAYVXJ010000638.1:0-4777 GCA_043785285.1 Chitinophagaceae bacterium | reverse complement strand
TAACTGATTATCTGGAAAAGGCAGATCTGCTGGATGATTTTGAAGCATTGAAATTTCACGTGGTCGGATATGGTTGCACCTCCTGCATTGGGAATTCCGGACCCTTACCCCCTTATATTGCTAAAGCTGTGGAAGAATATGATGTGGTGGTTGCGTCTGTACTTTCAGGAAACCGGAATTTTGAAGCGCGGATCCATCCGCAGGTACGCATGAACTTTCTGATGTCGCCCATGCTGGTAGTGGCTTATGCCTTAGCCGGCCGGATAGATGTGGATCTGATCAATGACCCGATTAGCTATGATCCCAATCAGCAACCGGTTTATTTAAAAGATATCTGGCCAAGAGATGATGAAATTATTGAGCTGATGAACAAAGTGCTTTCTCCAAAAGATTTTGCCAAAAATTATGGAGAAATATTTGATGGAAATGAGATCTGGAGAAATCTGATTGTTCCGGATGAAAAACTATATGTGTGGGATAAAAACTCTACCTACATTAAGGAGGCACCTTTCTTTAACAATATTTCTGATGCTCCGCAGCCAATGCAAAACGTGGATGGAGCCAGGGCATTACTGATGTTAGGAGATAGTATAACCACAGACCATATTTCGCCTGCCGGATCTTTCAATGAACATTCTCCTGCCGGAGAATATTTAATCAGCAGAGCTGTAAATAAAAAAGATTTTAATTCCTATGGATCCCGCAGGGGAAATGATGAGGTGATGGTTAGGGGAACTTTTGCCAATGTGCGCATCAAAAACCAACTGGCTACCAAAGAAGGAGGGTTTACAACCTATTTGCCAACAGGTGAAGAAATGACCGTTTACAGTGCTTCCGAAAAATATAAAAAGAACCGGATTCCGCTGCTGATATTAGCCGGAAAGGAATATGGAAGCGGTTCTTCCAGAGATTGGGCTGCTAAGGGAACCTTTTTACTGGGCGTGAAGGCAGTACTTGCTGAAAGTTATGAGCGTATACATAGAAGCAACCTGGTAGGTATGGGCGTTTTGCCGCTGCAATATAAAGAAGGAAACACAGCAGCAGGTTTAGGACTTACAGGCCACGAAGTATTTACTATAACCGGTATTACCGAAGATATAAAACCCCTGAAAGAAGTTCAGGTCATAGCCAAAAAGGAAGATGGAAAGGAAATAAAATTCAATGCGATTGCCCGCATGGATTCAAAAATAGAGATTGAGTATTACCGGCATGGAGGAATTTTGCAGTATGTATTAAGACAGTTTTTACACAAGCTATAAGTTAAGATTCGGTCCCGGCTAAAATTGCATTGCAGCTTTCCAGCGCCTTTTCAAACGAGCTGGTAATATTGGCTTTACCAATGGCAAACATGACCCTTGACTTTTTCAGTTTTTCCAACACCTGTTCACTGGAAACTCCGGACAGGATAGTTTTAAACTTATAAGCGGCCAATGGTTTCCACTGATTAGTCAGCCAATTGTTTAAAAACAATCCGGTTTTTCAACCAACTGTTCTTTACCGGAATGATCCAGTTTTCTTCCAGATCGCTCCTGGTCTGAATGGTATTATTGATGTAAAGCGTATCCGCATGGATAAATCCATTTTCCACTGCATAGGCTAACTGGGTATAGGGCAGAAGTTGAATTTTATCTTTCACGATAAAGGCGAGGGATTGCCTGTCGAATAAATGTACCTGGAACCGGGTTTCTATAAATTTTATCAGTTTAACAGAGGAATCGGTACTGCAACCGCCCAGGGTGGTGACTGTTTCATCCGCCATCAGGACAATGAATTGTCCAAAGAATACACTGGCGAATCCGCTCACCGGCGCTCCATGTGATTGCCAGCTTTCCACAAATTCATTTAAGAGATCTTCCAATTGGAGGGCCTCCGAAATGGTAAACAAGCGGTTGGATTGATAGATCCACACGCGTGAACTGGGGTGAAATTCCTTTGGCAACAGGTTCTTGTAGTTGAGGTTCATAGTGCAAAAATAAACCTTTTAATACTAAACGTTCTTGTTCCGTTGATGGCAGGACAACCATCAACCAATAAAGTTCAACGTTTTAAATAGTAATAATCTCCCCACCCAGTACTTGTAATTGCATCCGCAGGTGGTTGATCTCTTCTTTTTTGCGTTGCATATCTACCTTGAGCTTAAATAATACCGGCTGAAGATTCTTTTGTTTCTGTTCGATAAGCTTTTGGTTTTCCTTATCCATCTGCCTGAGGTCTTTCACATTCCGGCTGATCTCTTCCTCGAGTTTTGATTGTATTTCTGCCATTTTCACTTTCCCTATAACCGCAAACGCTTTTAATTTATTCTGCAGCAGCACATCCGGCATAAGTGTATCGGACGCCGGCGAATAAGAAAAACTGGCGGAAGGTACATAAGGCGCCCCTTCCAGGTCCGCTACTATGGGCAATTCAGGGGCTGCTGCTTTTTCATTGGAGTAATTGCGGACTTCATTTTGATCTGCATATTGCAATTGATCCTTTTCCCTTTCTTCATCCATTTGCAAAACAATTTTGGAATGCACAACGACTGCTACCGGCTTTTGAAGTTTAACTTCTGGTGAAGGAGGAGATTCCAATATTGTTTGAGTGGCAGATTCAGTTAACTGGTCGGCCGGTATTTTCCTTTTTACCATACGAATTTCCTGCACCTCTGCTGATGCTGCTGTTTTCTCTACCGCAGATGTATAGGAAGAATTTGATCGAGCAGTTAATCGAGTCTGAGGCTGAATGGCCGTATCCGGTTTGGGAAAATGAGAAAACGAATTGATGGTGAATATGAATAATGCAGCGATCAGACTAAAAGATATTATTGGGGAGAATGGGTTTTGGGATGAAATGGGTTGTCCAACTACACGACGAATCCGCTCCATCAATAACCGCGGGTTATTCCCATTTGCGGCAAGTGAAAGAGAAGGAGGCCGCTGTCTGAATTTCTCCAGGGCAAACAAGGCTTCGGCATATACCGGTGCTGGATAATCCCATTGCAAAACCCCATCATCACAGGCATGTTCCCTTTCCTGAGCTACCGATTTAAAAAAGTAACGGGCAAATGGATTAAAAAAGAAAAGGGTCCGGAAGATGGTCATCAAAATATTGATAAAGTAATCATTGCGCCGGATATGCAGCAGTTCGTGCAGCAGGATAGTCTCTACCTGTTCCATGGTAAGCCGGTTTATCAGGGCTACTGGCAAAAGGATCAGGGGTTTGAAAAATCGTATGGTCTGTGCCGTATCCACCCAATCCACTAAAAGAATGCGTACGGGTCTCCCGATCCCCATTACAGGTGAGATCCGGTTTGAAAATAATTGCAAAAGCGCTGAAAAGGATTCCTCAGAACACCGCTTTTTGATCTGCATCTGATAAAATCCCAGCAAATACCGCACGGTCCAAAATACCAGTATCGTCAGATAAATTACGGTGAGTGCGGATAGTAAATGGTTTATAGCAGTTGAAACATTGGCAGAAAAAAATGAAGCCGGAGCCCACACTACAAATTCTTTTGGATAACCCATCGACGAGGTTATCAGGGAATATAAAAACCAGCTAAATCCAATTCCGGAAAAAAGCAATGCCAGATTATGGCGTATCGCCGATGAAAAGCGTTTGTGGTTTCCCGTTAGCAGGAGAAAACCCAGCCAGAGAATGCCCATTTGCCAAATGCCGTTCAGCAAAGACCAACCCAGGGCGGTCAGGCTGTCGGTGTTTAGAAATGGAGGCATGTTATTGCTTTTTCAGATTATTGAGTAATTGCTGGATCTCTTCCAGTTCTTCCGGAGATGCTTTATGATTTCCCAGGGCGTGCAGCACAAGTTCCGTTGACGATCCTCCAAACAAGTTGGTGATCATCTTTCCGATCAGGTGCTTCTGGGTTCTCTCGCGGCTTACGACCGGATGATAAATATGGGTTTTCACTGAATCATCCCTGCCTACCAGTCCTTTTTCGTGCATGATCTGCATCAATTTAAGGGTAGTGGTGTAACCCGCTTCCTTGGTCTTGGATAGTTCTTCATGCACTTCTCTTACACTGGCCGTGTTTCTTTCCCATAATATCCGCAGAATCTCCAACTCACTTTCTGTTGGTTTGATATACTTTGTGGTTACCATGGCTGTATATTTTGTAAGGCAAAATACGATATTATTCGTAAAACTGCTTCCATTTTAACACAAAACTTACATTTGCAAGCCGGTTAACAGGTCCGGCATTTATAATCATTCATTAAAATTTCAATATGGCAAACCAGCATGCAATCGAATATTATGCGGAGAAATACAAGATTGCCGAAGGCAAATCTGTTTCCCTGAAAGAGTGGCCGACGGATGATGACGACAAGCCCGTAAAAAAGGAAGAGGGCGAGCACCTGCTGCAATCCGACATCCTGAAACTGACGGATCTTCAGGAAAAATTATATGCCAATAACCGCTATAGCATATTGATTGTGATCCAGGCTATGGATGCCGGAGGAAAGGATAGTGTGGTGAAGCACGTGATGAGCGGATTGAATCCTCAGGGCGTTAATGTTACTTCCTTTAAAACGCCTACGCACCAGGAACTGGAACATGATTATTTATGGCGCCATTATATTGCTTTGCCGGCCCGCGGACTGGTTGGCATCTTCAACCGTTCCCATTATGAAAATGTACTCGTCACCCGCGTTCATCCGGAATATATACTGAATGAAAATTTACCCGGAATTACGAAAGTGGAGAACATAGACAAATCCTTCTGGGAAAGAAGGTTTAAACAAATTAATCATTTTGAAAAGACCCTCTTGGATAATGG
>JAYVXJ010000637.1:0-4782 GCA_043785285.1 Chitinophagaceae bacterium | reverse complement strand
TAACAACAGACAATGAAAGTTGAAAGCGGCAAAACGAAGGCTAACCTGCCGTGCCGGAATAGTGAATTGATACGCTTTTGGGGCAGAGTATTATATTTGCACTTCATTTGAATCCTATATGATCCAGATCACCAATAAATTTATAAATCGTTTCGGATATCAAATCAGATTGGAGAAATCGAATTTTCCTTTTGATATCAAAGGCAATAATGAGTTCATGGATCTGTACCGGCAGTGTAAAGAATACAGCATGACTTCTCTGGAAAGAATGTTCGGACTTTATCAGGCAGTCTGTTATATAATCAAAAATAATATTCCCGGAGATTTTGTTGAATGCGGCGTTTGGAAGGGAGGAAGTGCAATGATGATGGCGCTGATTTTGAATAGATACCATGAAACTAACCGGAAATTATATCTCTACGACACTTTCGAAGGCATGAGCGAACCAACGGAAATGGATAAAACGGCGAAAGGAACCGAAGCCGCAGCATTAATGAAAAATAAGAGGAATAAAGAAAGTGATACCTCCGTGTGGTGTTATTCTCCTTTGGAGGAAGTCAAAAAAAATCTTCTTTTTACCGGTTACCCGGAAGAACAAATTCAATATATCAAAGGAAAAGTAGAGGACACCTTACATCTTCATCTTCCGGGAAAACTTGCATTGCTGAGGCTCGACACAGATTGGTATGAGTCCACCCGGGCAGAACTTCAGTTTTTATATCCCCTGCTGGAAAAAAAGGGCGTGATGATCATTGATGATTTTGGACACTGGGAAGGCGCCCAAAAAGCAGTAATGGAATATTTTGAAAGTATTCATGAACAACCCCTGCTCCAAAGGATTGATTACACAGGCAGGCTGATGATAAAAATATAGATCCCTTTTTAGCGCTTCTTGTTCCCCGATTGATCATACCCAATAAACTAACTAATGCACCCAGGCAAGCCCGGTTTACATAATCGCATTTCCAAATTTTTAAAACGGCAAAGTTTCCATCCGAGCCGCATCAGTATTTTTTTTCATCCCTTTTATTTTATCCGCCGGGACCTTTACAAAAATATCAGGCGGGAAGCCCCGGCGCTGACGGGTTCATTACTCGATTTTGGTTGCGGAAGGAAACCTTTCGAAGACCTCTTTCGGGTTGACAAATACACCGGGGTGGACATCGAAAAAACAGGGCATGACCACCGGAACTCCAAGGTGGATGTTTATTATGATGGAAAAAATCTTCCTTTCCAGGATAAAACATTCGATTCTTTGTTCTGTAGTGAGGTACTCGAACATGTTTTTAACGTAGATGAAATTCTGCCGGAGATCCACCGGGTGCTGAAACCCGGCGCACAGGCCCTGATCACCACACCGTTTTGCTGGAACGAACATGAGATTCCTTACGACTGCGCGAGATACAGCTCTTTCGGAATGACCTACCTGTTGGAAAAACACGGATTCCAGGTGCGGAAACTGGTAAAAAGCGGACACTTTACAAGGGTGAATGTTCAATTGTGTTCTCTTTATTTTTACGAGACCTTTAAGAAATTCGGAACCACCGGAAAAATTCTTGCCCAGTTATTCATTACCCCCATTAATATTGCAGGATCTTTGTTCCTCCTCATTTTACCCAGGAACAAATCGTTATACTTCAACAATATCATCATTTGTGAAAAGATGAATTCAGATCCGGCATGAGCAAAAAAGCAATCGTATATATTCTTTTTACAATAGCACTACTATATATCATTACACCGTGGTTCTTCGAAAAAAAGTTATTGTTTAATGAATTGCTTTCCGCCGGCGGATTCTTCATTCTTGCTTACAAAAGATTCAGAACCGGCAGGGATGCTATCAGCTTGTGTATGATCGGTTTGCTTTTGTGGAGTTCAGTCCATATTATTGTGTCCCTGACCAGGATGGACAGTTTATATTATTACCTGCGAAACCTGGTGATTGTTTATTCCATGCTCACTTTCTTCATGGGGTTTTATTGCCTTGACTATTTAAAAAAATACCTCGATCTGGTTAGAAACCGGCTGAAATCTTATATCGGCATTTTTCTTTTCATTCCCCTCCCCAGATTTTTGTTTGAAAGATTCGGCGTAGCCATGCTCTTTCCGGCATTGTTCAAAAAAGCCGGTTATTCCTGGGTGCCCTGGCTGCTCATTCTTATTAATCTGATCTATGGCATAACCTATAGTTCGCTTACCGCCTGGATACTCGCTGCATTTTATTTCCTGTTATTCATTTCTCCGGGATACCGGTTTTTCAAGCAAACTATGCTGGTCATATTGGGGGTATTCTGTATCGTATTCATTTACCTGATACCCTATCTTGCCCTTATCAGTAAACACTTCAGTCCGTATAACAGTACGGGTATCTACGAGGTGATCAATTCCAACCCGCTCCTTTCGCTGGATCCCAACAGTACCTGGCGCCTGGTATTGTGGAAACAGGTGCTCGTGGATCATTTCCCGTTAAACCTTTTTGGAATGGGCTTTGGCACGCCTATGTTTAACTATTATCCCGTTGAGGATTACTCAAAATTAAGTTCACTGCCCTATGTGCTGGGGGCACACAATTCATATATCTATTTGTTCGGCAGACTGGGATTACCCTATGTGTTGCTGATGATAGCTGCTTATATTCAACTCTTTAGGGAATATTTCTACCATAAGGCTTATTATTATGCCAATAACCAGATCCTGCTTTTCTGGAGCTTTTTTGCTGCGACCATTATTGCCTCCTTCAACCCTGCCCTTGAATCGCCCATTTATGCCGGCGCATATTGGTTACTGTTAGGTTTTACGGCAAGGGCAATTTATAACCGGCATTTCCCCATAAATAAAGTTCCGGCATGAGGATTCTCTTCGTACATAACAAGTACCGGCAGGCAGGAGGTGAAGATACCGCACTTGCACTCGAAACAGCGTTGCTGAAAGAAAGGGGGCACGCAGTAGATACCCTGTTTTTCAATAATGAAGAAATTGATGAGGGTTGGATGGCAAAAGTCCAAGCGCTAAAAAATGCCCTTTATAATCGCTCATCTGAAAAGAAAATCATCGGGAAGATCCGGGAATTTGCTCCCGACATCATCCATGTGCATAATCTTTTCTTTGTAGCATCCCCTTCTATTTTATCCGGTGCAGCGAAAATGCATGTTCCGGTTGTCTTGACGGTACACAACTACCGGCTTATCTGTTGCAATGCCCTATTATTAAGAAATAACCAGCCTTGTGAAATTTGTGTTAAAAGGAAACTTCCTATGGCTGGCGTTCGTTACAGGTGTTATAGAGGTTCGGCTGCTGCCAGTGGAATGGTTACCCTGGTTACCGGAATTCACAAATTCAGGCATACCTGGCAAACTAAAGTGGCGAAGTATATCGTTTTAACAGCATTCACAAAAGAAAAACTTTTAAACTCTTCCCTTGGCATACCGTTGGAACAGCTGGTGATTAAACCCAATTTTGTTCCGGACCTGGGTGTTGGAGAGTTACCGAGAGATAAATTTTTTTTGTTTGCGGGCCGGTTAGCTAAAGAAAAAGGGGTTTATACCCTGTTGGAAGCGTTTCAGGGGATGCCGGAAAAGATATTACTGGTTGCCGGGGAAGGTCCGGAAAAAGATTTATTGAAGGTTGAATATCAACAAGCTGAAAATATTCGTTTTTTAGGGAAACTCGACAATCGTGAGCTATCGGATTTGATGAGAAAGTGTCAGGCGCTGGTTTTTCCCTCCATATGGTATGAGGGATTACCGTTTGTGATTTTAGAAGCTTTTTGCGCCGGCACACCCGTTATTGCTTCCAATCTTGGAGCTATGTCTACCCTGATAAAGGATGGATATAACGGGATCCATTTCAAACCCGGAAATGCACCGGACCTGAAAGAGGCGGTCTGGCGTTTCGGAGGTAACAGGAATGATTTGTATGCCAATGCACGACAAACCTACCTGGATCATTATCATCCCGATATTCACTACAAGTCAGTAATGGAAATATATGATACCACTAGTAAAATCCAACAAGCCTAAAACGGCTAAAAAAGTAAGAATCATCAGCCTGAATGTGGATACTATTTCCCTGGAAGAAAGTCTCTATAAAGTAATGGACTGGGGTAAGACGTATACGCCTTCCTATGTATGTTTTGCTAACGTACATATGCTGGTAGAAGCCCATCGGCATATTGGCTTTCGCAGGCAGGTAAACAGCGCCTCCCTGGTGCTACCTGACGGTAAGCCCATCGCCAAATCCTGTTACTGGATACATGGTAAAGCCCAGGAACGAAAGGCAGGTATGGACTATATGCCGCTTGTTCTGAAAGAGGCAAATAAATCCAGTGCATCTGTTTTTCTATATGGCTCTACGGATGCCATTCTGCAAAAGATGGCTGATCGCATTCATCGGGAATATCCGATGATCAATATATGCGGACAAATTGCTCCTCCGTTTCATGCATTGACCTCACAGGAACAGGATTCCCATATCCGGCAAATTAATTTTTCGGGTGCTAATATTGTGCTCGTTTCCCTGGGCTGTCCGAAACAGGAAAAATGGATGGCAGAACATTCTAAAAGGATCAACGCCGTCCTGTTAGGACTGGGAGGCGCCTTTCCCGTATTTGCCGGCATTCGCAGCCGTGCTCCCAAATGGATGCAACGAAACAGCCTGGAATGGCTATACCGCCTGATTCAGGAGCCGGGAAGAATGTGTAAGCGGTATCTTTACACCAATACATACTTTCTTTTCCTTCTTGCCAGAAAAATGATCAACCGATGAATAAGCCGGTTAGGCTTT
>JAYVXJ010000636.1:0-4786 GCA_043785285.1 Chitinophagaceae bacterium | reverse complement strand
AAAAAATAGTTTAGCGGTTTCGAACCATTAACCCGCCTACACCTAGCAATATGAAGTTTGCGAAAACGCTTTTACTCTACCTTTCCATGCTTATCCTGTTTGGGGGATTGATTTATTATCTGCTTCATAGCGGAAAATCCCTGGAATATACCGGGAATCTTTCTCCTGCAGCGAATATTTCCGTTCATCCCAATACCCCCTTTTTTTCAAATGCCTTTAAGGCCCATCTGAAGGATTCCCTTCCC
This sequence comes from Chitinophagaceae bacterium, assembly GCA_043785285.1. Taxonomy (GTDB): domain Bacteria; phylum Bacteroidota; class Bacteroidia; order Chitinophagales; family Chitinophagaceae; genus Puia. Next base: position 4,541 of record JAYVXJ010000636.1, on the reverse strand, counting down.
CAGTTGTTGCTTCAGATTGTAGTGATCATTTCATTCACTCAATTGCTGGGGACCTTGTTTAAGAAAATCGGACAGCCGGCAGTGATTGGTGAAACGGTTGCCGGGATAATATTGGGCCCTTCTTTATTGGGATTACTTTTTCCGGGTGCATTTCATTTTTTGTTTCCACCGGAATCCATGGAAACCCTGAAATTTCTGAGCCAGATCGGACTGATCCTTTTTATGTTTATTGTGGGCATGGAACTGGATGCCAGACTGATCCGCCGGCAGGCGATGGAAGCACTGATCATCAGCCACGCGAGTATTCTCATTCCCTATACCCTGGGAATTGGTCTTTCATTATTTATTTACAACCAATATGCAGCGGCCCATGCTACCTTTATTTCGTTTTCCCTCTTCATGGGAATCGCAATGAGTATTACTGCTTTTCCGGTGCTGGCCCGCATTCTCAGGGACCGGGGTCTGGCGGGAACAAAACTGGGGATGCTGGCTATTACCTGTGCTGCTTCAGATGATGTAACGGCCTGGTGCCTGCTGGCTTTGCTGATCGCTTTTATTAAATCAGGCTCCGGCATGGCTGGCCTGTTTACCATTGGCCTTGTTTTGTTGTACGCGGCCATTATGCTGATACCCATAAGACTATTGCTGAATAAAGTGCTGGATTTTTATTTGAAACAAAAGATTGCATACAATACCCTGATGGCGGTTATGTTTACCATGCTTATACTTTCCGCCTGGTGCACAGAAGTAATTGGGATCCACGCTTTATTTGGTGCTTTTCTGGCCGGCGTGCTGATGCCGAAAAATGATGAACTGCGCAAACGCATTACCAACAGGATCAGCGATGTGGCCATCGTGATGCTGCTTCCTTTGTTTTTTGTGTTCACCGGATTGCGTACGCATGCCGGTTTGCTCAATCATAGCGGACTATGGGTTACTTTCGGTTTGATCATGCTCGTTGCCGTAGTGGGTAAATTCGGCGGAAGTACGCTGGCAGCACGACTTATGGGACAAACCTGGAAAGACAGTCTTTCCATTGGCGCATTGATGAATACCCGCGGACTGATGGAACTTATTGTATTAAATATCGGATATGATATGGGTGTGCTCAGCCCGGAAATTTTTGCGATGATGGTATTGATGGCGCTCCTTACTACGATCATGACCAGCCCCGCGCTCCGGTGGATTGAAAGAATGAAAACGAAACCCATCAAGCCGGTTCCGGAATAAGTTCCAGGTGGTATTTCATGAAAATGGTGGTTTCATAAAAAATTTTTCCTCTCACGGATATCTTTTCGTCCGTAAGATCATATTGCACTTCAATGATGATAAATGGGTTTTTATCCGGGTTGATCATCGTCAGGAACTTGATCAGTGGTCCTTTGGAGATCCGGAGTTTTTGCCGGAGCTGTTCTTCCATAATTTCCTGAATCATCTCCAGCATGCAAACGCCTGGTAATACAGGCTGCCCCGGAAAATGCCCTTTAAAAATGGGATGATGGGCGTTTAGCTTCACAGATACCTGTAGAACGGAATTGTTTTCCGTAACCAAATCTGTAGTATAGAGATCATTCCGTAACACGACCGTTAGATTTTTTTAAGGGTTATTGAAAATTGAAAATTCAGGTGATTGATAAATACGCTATCCGGAACGGATTCCCGATTTAAAAACAGGACGGCTTCTACCACCGGTTTTCGTTTAGAGGCTCTTTGCATTTTTACGAGCTTTGTGCAATTCGTATCTGTAATATAATAATTTACTCCTTTGCTCTGCGGAAACCCATAATAAACCAACGAATTATCCTTCAAAGTAAACCGGCCTTTTTCCGGCATGTTTCTGAAAAGTACCAGTTCGAAATCTTTTCTCAGTGTTTTAATAACTGCTTTTTTGTTCATCTGGGGAATGATATGGTATACTTTAAATCCATTCCCGGTAAAAAAACCGAAATCGAAAAAGCTAAACCCCATTTCATTGGAAAATACAATTCTTATGCTGCTGTCGGGCATGGTTTTGATTAGCAGGAGGCCACTGATGTGTTTCCCGGTTACGTCAACCGAAGTGTTGTATAATGCACGTTCAATGACCGGTTTGAATTTCTGCAGACATTGATCCGCCAAATCGGTTTTTTGTAAATGCCGGTAAGCAGTACAGGAATAAATTCCGCAAATCAGGCTAAAGGATAGTAAAGAGCGTATCGGGGATATTCGCATTCAATTCTTTGTTGAGAAAACGGATGTTGCTGTTATCTCCGGATAATTCAAACATGTCAATAGCAGAAGCAGCGTAATCTTTTTTGTCTATAAAAATATTGATCTTTTGATATAGTTCTTTCAGGTTTTTCGTTACGGGTTCCAGTTCTATCAGGTACGCTTTAGAACCTTCAAATATCCGGGAGTGGAAATCCGGGTTGGACAATATCGTGCCGCCAACACAATCCACCAGGATCCGGTTGACCTGCTGAAATACCTTATTCGAATGGGCAGAGACTTTGTTTTCTTTCTGGCCATCTTTTATGTAGATTCTTCCTGCATTGAGGATCATCAGGTAGGTAAAAGGACTGGTATATTCCATCCGCACCTTATTTTCCTTCTTAAACCAGAATTTCCCGCGAGACGTGATCTTGTCGGCCAGCATGCTGAGGTTCTTCTCCTGAATAAAATCGCTTTTAATACTGGCTGTATTTTTTGTTGCGGCGCTGAAGGCCTGTTTAAATTCTTCCGGATTTTTGAGCAGTGCAAATCCCGGATACTGTGCTTTAACCGTCAGGATTAAAAAGAAACCGGCTACACAAAAACAAAACTTACGCATAGGGATTCAATTTAAGCATTTTATCCAGTCGTACGATCCGGTAGCCGCTCTCATGAATGCCGTCTATCAGATTTGCCAGTATATTAACAGTTGCCTTACTGGTATCGTGAAACAACAGGATGGCACCGGGTTTCAGTGATCGGAGAACGTTTTGCATCAGGCGGTTTTCATTCCGGAATACAGTATCCAAAGAACGGATGCTCCAGCCGATCGAAATAAATCCACCCTTTTCAACTGCTTTTTTCAAATTGGGATTGGTAACACCGTAAGGTGGTCGGAAGAATTTGGGCGTGAGTCCGGTTACCGCTTCCATAGTCTCGTTCATTAGCTTCAGGTCATCCCCCATTTTTTCTGAACCGAATAAATCGAAAAGCGGATGGTGGGAATAGCTGTGATTGCCGATGATATGCCCTTCCGCTACGATTCTTTTCAGCATATCTTCGTTGCCGGGAATTTTCTTTCCTATACAGAAAAAAACAGCTTCGATTTGTTTTTCTTTCAGCAGGTCGAGAATGGCAGGCGTAAAAGACGATGCAGGGCCGTCGTCGAAACTCAGGGCTATTTCTTTTTCCCTGTTGCCGGCGGAACAAACCGATTTGAAAAAATAACCCCATTGAATAAAATAACTACCACAGAAAAGTACGGAAACATACACAAGCAGTATCCATCCATAAGCTGCAGGGGAAAGGTGAAAGCGGCTGTCCAGCAAAATCCGGATCCCGATGAAAAGAACAAAGAAAATATTTACGTTCCGGTAGTTTAACATGCTGAAATTAAATATAAGGCATGATGGGTATTCAGGTAATGGGTATAGATCAGGATGTTCTTCAGTGGCCATCGGACAGGGGGAAGCCAATCCGGCATTTTTTGTTCGCTGATCAGGGTTGAAGCCAGCCATAACGCAAAACCGGATGCTGTGGGATATTCGCCAGAAAGGGATTTAAAAGGAATGGTCATTTTATTTTTAAAAACGGTTGTTGATAGATGATGATCAATCTCATCATGCGATGCGTCCCCGTTTTTGCCTGTAAGGATTAAATCAATATCGCTGAGGGCAATAGAAGATTCATTCAGGAATTGATGAATCCGGGTTTCCACTTCGGGGAAGCCAACGGGCTTATACAAAGTTTGGAGACCCTTTAATTCTGCCATGGCACCATTGCCTGCTTGTTTGCTCAGCAGGAAGAAAGACGCTCCTTCTCCGGCTACGGTTCCTTTAGTTTTATTCTCCGGGAAGTCGCCATTTTTATACAAACCAAAACGACTCAGGATAGCCTGACTATCATCCGTGATTTCATCCATGGCGCCGGTAAGTACATTATCCATTCCTTCACGTAAAAGGAGTGTGGCATCCATCAGCGCATTTTCAAAAGAAAATCCGCGATGCACAATGGTATTATTATAACCATGACATTTGAGCAGGAGCGCGATCTGTGCACCTACCGTGTTATGTGTGGATTGAATAAAAGCCGTGGGGGTTAGGAGTTCTTCTTTGTTGTCGATCATTCTACGCAAAAAAATCCCCGTGTCTTCCAGACATCCATAAGCAGTTCCGGTAATAATGGCTTCCGGCATATGAACATCGGCATTCCGGAGACAGGTAATGGCAGCGGCCACGCCCATTTTTACAATCCGGCTCATTCTGCGGATCATTTTGCTATCCACATACCGGGAATAATCCGGTTCAATCGCCTTCAGCCGGTTTCCGGTCTGCATTTCCTTTTGGGTATAA
>JAYVXJ010000635.1:0-4797 GCA_043785285.1 Chitinophagaceae bacterium | reverse complement strand
GACCGGAAAGTATTCAATACATTTTCGCCGACCAGAGAGAAACTGTAGTCCGGATCATTAATATAAGGCCGCCAGCTGTGAAAATGAAAAAGATGCGTACCGGAAGCATAGGGTTTTACCGGATAGTTAAGGACTGGTATCGAATAGGGAATACGGAATGGCGGGTGATTAAGGGAAAAGATTCGATGATCGCTGAGCGGATCGTTTTCATTAAAGTGTAAAGGATCGCTGGCGAATAAAGAAGAGTCGCCCGCAAGATTGATGTGATACCCCGCAGCCGTAAAACTTGTCCACGTAAATTTCCCAGATCCCGCACTGATCTGATAAGTTCCGGTAACGGGCTGTTGCAACATAGCGAAAATTTTTCCGGAACGAATTCGAAACCCGTTGTCCACGCCATTCTTCGAACGGGTGAAATAGATATCCCCGTTTTGCACAGAAGGGAAACCAATGGCATGCATGGACCAGGGTACCAGCAGGGTTTGTGCTCCGGAAGGTATATCCAACATCATGAGGCACATCTCACCGTGGTTGTTTCGCACGGCGGAAACCAGTTGCTGACCGGAATAGAATTTCGGATACGTAAAGAACAGATTCCCCGGATTGGGAAGCCGAAAGATTCTTTTTCCGGATTTGCTATCCAGGATATCCAGGAATGACGGAGCAGCATCCGTATAGGCAACAGCTGCAATCCATTTTCCATCGGAAGAAATATCGGGAGAAAAATAGTTGGTCTTGCGGCTGAGGCGGGTATCTTTTCCGGTATTCAGATTCAGCATCCGGATTACGGAATAGTCGCGCCAACCCCAGCGCAGATCAGGTTCATATGCTGAATATACAATCTGCTGATTCCTGTAAGAGAACTGATCATCAGACGAAACAGCCCGAAATCTGATCCGTTTTTCTTTTTGGGTGGATACCTCTTTTTCAACAAACTGCGGTGGCAGGCGGTAAGCAGATTTAAGGAAAACAAGGTGGTTGGAATCGATGAATTGGGGAAAGGATTCATCTGCGGAAAAATGCGGTTGTTGATGACCGTAATTTGCGTTGGAATCGGTGTAAGCAGTTGCGGGCAACTGATTCCGGAAATAAGCAAAGGCCTGATTCCGGAACGCACGGAAAGAGATGCCGGCATATTTTTGTATGGATTTTTGAAGCGGGTAGAATAAGCCTTTGAAAGCAGCTGCATCCACAGCGGTCTTTCTCCAGAAATCAGCTCCGTATTTTTCTCTTCCATAAGCGACCAGCATATACCCCAGCGGGTAATGGTCGGGCGTATAATCGCGGAGGGAGCCATTGCGGAGTTTCATCCAGGAATAATTTTTTCGCGATAGCCACAAAGAAAAATAACCCGTCAGGAATAAAGGCAGGCGCCCGCGACCCTGGCTGCTGACCAGGGTTTCCTGATAAACGGCATCTCCTTCCCAGAACCAGTTAGGAACGGAAAGGTTATTGGCCAGGGCCAATCCTTCTTCTCCAAACAGATAATAAAATAATCCCGATACACCTACGCGGAAATTATTGAATTGCTGCACGTGCCGGTATTCATGTATAGCCAGTGTCTGGTGCCAGGGAAGGCTTCCCAATTCAAAACTATTCTGGGACGGCGTAAGCTGAAACTCACTCCGGAAAGGGGCGAGCTGCACATAAGCATTGGAAATGGTGGTCAGGTTATGAAAAACGATGTCAATATGGTGTTTGTGATCACCCATTGTAGACCGGGTGCTATCATTGAGTGCTGAAACCAGAAAAGCCACGTCGCCGGCTTCTTTTTCCAATCCATGAGGGAAAATAATCCGGGCAGGAAGCGTGTTGATCTGGATCCATTTGATAGAAGGAGGCGTTCCGCCAAATATCTGTGCATCTGCATCAACAGATGAAAAGAGAAGAATCAGCAAGGGCAAAAAGAAAATCCGGTGCATACGAAATGGGTTTCTGGAACGAAAATTGAAATTACCAGATAACATTGACAGAAAAAATTATGATAAATTCTTCTACCTTCGGGTCACTGGTATGAAGGTAAAGTCGCGTTTATTTTCTCTCTCAAACAACCTGGATTCCCTGATCGCTGCTGCTATCGGATTCACCATTATCCAGATTTTTTCAAATCACAGTGGAATTGGTGTTTCACCGGATTCGGTAACTTATATCAGTGCGGCACGACATATGCTGGATGGGAAAGGCTTCCGGGCATTCGACGATTTCCCGGTAGTGGATTTTCCGGTGGGCTATCCTTTTTTTCTCGCTATCGTATCTTTTTTTACGCGGATGGATTCGCTGCAGTATGGTGCCATAGGGAACGGGGTTTTATTTGGTTCATTGATTTATTTATGCGGAACCGTCATGAATGGCTTTTACCATACTTCAAAATGGTATCAGCGGGTACTGTTAAGTTGTCTGGTATTGAGTCCTGCACTATTGGAAGTGTATTCGATGTTATGGTCGGAAACCATATTCCTGCTGCTGCTTGTTTTATTCAGCATTGCCATTAAAAAATATGTCGAACGGCCAGGGATGAAATGGCTTCTCATCAGCGCCATATTGGTTTCCCTGGCTTGTGTAACGCGTTATGCCGCTATTGTGCTGGTTGGTATAGGCCTGTTCCTGATTTTTTTTGAAGGGAAGCTCTCCTGGGGTAAACGATTCCGTCATTGCCTTTTTTTTGGCATTGTTTCTCTGCTGTTGCTGGTCGTTAACCTGATCCGGAATGAAACAATCGTGCATCTGGCCACCGGAGCCCGTCAAAAAAGCATCAGCTCTTTACTGAAAAACCTGGAATACTTTGGAGGCGTGCTGAGTGATTGGCTGTTAATTAAAAGAACACCCGGCTTTTCGATATTCCTTACCCTCTGCGTACTGATTATTTTCCTTGTGTCCATGCTCTGGTGCTATTTCCGGCGGAAAACGGAACGACGCTATGAGTATATCGTTGCTGCAACCGGTCTTTTTTACTGCCTTTTCATGTTGACTACGGCTACCCTTTCCCGCTATGAGCAATTCACCAGCAGGCTATTGACACCAATGTATATTCCCATGCTCTGGTGCGCCAGTTTCTGGCTTCCATCCCTTGTTTCTAAAAAGAAAAAAGTAGTTAAGTTATTTTATGTAAGTGTTGCGTTATGCCTTGCTGCACTATTTCTGAACATCCAATTGTCGGAGGCGTTCGAGACCTATGATGGTGTTAAAGATGCCGGCATTCCAGGATATTATGAGGATCCTTTCCCGCAATCTGAGATCGTTCAGTTTATAGAGCAGTACAAACCGGAATTCAAATCCAATTACCGGATATACTCCAATGCCGCTGAGGCGGTTTATTTATTTACGAAGCTTCCGGCGAGACAACTTCCGCAGCGGGTTTTCCCAAATGAAATCCGGAAATATTATCAGGAAAAAAATAATTACCTCGTCTGGTTCAACGATGTGGACAATCCCGATCTGCTGGATGAAAAAACGGTTATACAGAATAAAGACATGATACTGATAAAGAAATTTCCGGACGGGGCGGTTTATATTACCCCGGACTCCACTTCAATCCAATCGCATTAAAAAGAATGTTTTATAAACGGCGTAGCCAGATATTCCGGTAGCTGATGGGTTCACTCTTATCGCCATGAGCCTGCAGTTTAATCGGAGCAGGACCATGTACTTTGTAATAAGGCTGTCCGATATACTGAGTTACTCCTTTCAGCTCAAAGTTATTCTGTACCAGAACACCATTCAGGAATACGGTTACCCGTGCAGGAGATTCCAGTGTGCCGTCGTCTTTAAAACGGGGAGCTGTCCAGATCACATCATAGTCCTGCCATTCACCAGGTTTACGGCAGGGATTTGCAACAGGGGTACCCTGTTTGTATATACTGCCTGCCTGTCCGTTTACGTAAGTGGTATTATTATAACTATCCAGCACCTGCAACTCGTATCCCTGATCGCCTTCGTTACCAAAGGAAGCCAGGAAGATTCCACTGTTTCCACGGGCCTGGCCGGAACCGGTGATGTCTTTAGGAATGCGGTATTCTATATGAAGCTGATAATCGGTAAAGGTTTGGTGGGTTACAATGCCGCCGGCTTTTTTATCTACTGTAGCGATGCCGTTTTGCACATTCCATCCTGCTGCTTTAGTTGTGTCGGCCCCTTCGGCTCTCCATTGATCCAGGTTTTTCCCATCAAATAATACAAGGGCGTCGGAAGGCGGCTGAGCATCGGTTTTGCCAGGCGTTACAATTTTGGGGACGGGTGTGTAGAATTCAGTAAGTTTCGGATCCCCCTTTTCGTTTTGCGCATTCAGCATGGCATTCAGGGATAAAAGCGATAGAGATAAAATGAAAATTTTTTTAGATGATAGCGGAGCAATACTATACATGGTCAATCTTTTAAATTGAATTCAAGTTAGGATAAATCCAAGAAAAGAAGGCTTATCTTTTTTACACATTAATTTATTCAGCATTATTTTCCCGATTGGAAAACTGCGAAAATCGGGATGAGTAAGCGGATTGGATTACTCTTCAATACGTACATCGTGTGCGTATGTTCGTTTGATGGAGTCTTTAATACGGATCGTATCTCTTGCCAATGCTGGGAATTGAAAATAGATTTTATAAAAATTGGAATCTTTTACAAACAGGTGGGCTTTGAGATCAAAAGAAATCAGTTGCCGGTATCTTCTTAATGCATACCCTTTATTGTAAGTGGAAAGGATAATAAATTTATAGACAGTTGAATCGTTGATACCTGCTGAATGGTGGGCTGAATCCGGGCCAGCCATTTTTCCGGAATCTTTCTGTTGATGGGTAGTGGATG
>JAYVXJ010000634.1:0-4802 GCA_043785285.1 Chitinophagaceae bacterium | reverse complement strand
TGTCAGCAGCAGAATTATCGGGAAATTTGCCCGTGGAGGCGCGGAGTCGGTAGGCATGGATGCCGTAGATGAACGTCCCCTTCCCAACGGCATGATATGGAATATGGTATATGACCGTGAAGCGCCATCCGGGTTTCAACTTCCGGTGCAACCGGAAGATTTATGGCAACGACTTACCTACTTCCTGGAGGAACTGATTCCGGTAGCAGAAGCAGCGGGTGTTACGCTGGCTGCTCATCCTGACGATCCGCCCATGCCGGTAGTGAGGCGGACGCCCCGATTGGTATACCAGCCGGATCTGTACCAGAAACTACTTGACATTATGCCAGGAAAAAGGAATGCCCTGGAGTTTTGCCTTGGGTCCATCGCCGAGATGACAGAAGGAAATATATATGAGGCTACGGAAAAATATGCACCCCATATCGCTTATGTCCATTTCCGTAACGTAAAAGGGAAGGTGCCATCCTACCGGGAAGTATTCATAGATGAAGGAGATATCGACATGATCCGGATAATGCGGATATTAAAAGAGAATTCGTTCAACGGCGTGCTGATTCCCGATCATAGTCCGCAGATGAGTTGTGATGCGCCATGGCATGCGGGTATGGCCTATACCCTTGGTTATATGAGGGCAGCACTTACACAACTTTGACCGAACCAGTTTAAGCTGCTTTTTTAATTTTATTACTTTTTACTTAAATCTGCAATCGTCTTCTTCTCCAGCAATCTCAGATTCGCATCCCTTACCTGCACCAGCACTTCGTGAAGGCCGCAATGTTTTTCATCGCAGTTCCAGCATTTTTCATAAAAATACAAGCTTACACAGGGAAGGAGGGAAATGGGACCGTCTATTAGACGCATAACCGTTGCCAGGGTCACCGAATTGGGGTCCTTGGAGAAAAAATAGCCACCCCCTTTTCCTTTTTTACTTTCCAGGATGCCGGCTTTTTTTAACTCCAGCAGGATATTTTCCAGAAATTTCAGGGGGATTTTTTTCTTTTTCGAGATCTCGGCAATCAAAACAGGCCCTTCGTTCGATTTCTCGGACAGGTACATGAGAGCCTGGAAAGCGTATTGGGTTTTTTTGGATAGCATACGGCGGGCGGTTTAGTTACAAGGTATAGTTTTATTAATAACCCAATATTGTGGGCATTCAGAATCCCAGCACGTCCTTCATGGAAAAAATCCCTTTTTTATTGCAGATATACGCTGCCGCAAGCACGGCACCACCGGCAAACCCTTCGCGGTTATGCGCCGTATGCTTAATTTCCAGATCGTCAATTTTAGAAGAATAAATCACTTCGTGTGTTCCCGGGGCAGGATCTATCCGTTCGCTGATGATGGAAAGGGCTTCCGGAGATGTGGCAGGATGGTTAACCCAGGATTTCAGGGAGGGAATATTTTCCATCACCTGCTCTGCCAGCGTAATAGCTGTACCACTGGGAGCATCTTTTTTTTGCGTGTGGTGCGTTTCCCGGATATGCACTGAATATTCTGCATGTGGGGCCATCAGTGCGGCCAGCTTTTTATTCAGTTCAAAGAAAATATTTACCCCGATACTGAAATTGCTGGCATATAAAAAGGCAGTTCCCTTTTTTTCAAATGCTTTTTTTATGGGCTCATATTCATTCAGCCATCCGGTGGATCCACATACTACAGGAACCGCGGCTTCGAGGCATTTCCGGAGATTTTCAGGTGCACTGGAAGGTCCGGTGAATTCAATGGCCACCTCCGCTTTGGATAAGTTCTCCCTGGTTAATTCGTGACTATTATTCAGGTCAATTTTCAACACGATTTCATGGCCTTTCTTCAATGCGATTTGTTCTATGGCCCTGCCCATTTTCCCATATCCGATTAATGCGATCCTCATAAGCTCAAAGATATTAATTCATATTCAGTGGTCTTGGCTTTCCTTTGTGTATATCAAATACCAGACTCACGCCGGCCATAAGGCTGGGCCCGGTAATCAGGATGGGTTTTATCTTTAAACTCAAATCGCTGTTCACATTAAAATCCCGCAAATGCGCATCTACGGTAGCATCCACGATGTTCAATCCATAAAACAAAAGAAAGAATAACACGGAATAATCCTGGTTCTTCCGGTAGCTGTCCCGGCCGGTGATGATGGCATTTACATCCCCATTGTTTACAAAGGGACGGAGGAGAGGGTCCACTTTTGCCAGACTATCCCCCTGACTCTGATTAATGGTAACCGCCAGGGCATATTGGAGTTTCTTATACCAGCTCTTATTAAAAAAGAAGGCATAAGCCGGAATACCGACCGCTGCATATACAATGGGAACTTTCCAGTATTTGCCATTATAGACCTGTCCGGCCCCAGGCAGGATCGCAGAATAAATAGTGGCCTTTCGCGGGTCATGCTTTTTCTTTATGACCGAATCTTTAGTGTGCGGAATAAGTGTTTTGGAGATGGGGAGAAGGCGGTCGTTTTTTATCAGCAGCGTGTCTTTAAGAAGGCTGTCTTTTTTTGACCCTTCCAAATGCAGGCTATCGGTATGCTGACCGTACGTTGTCTGTATAAAAAAAAATCCTGCCAATAAGAAGAGAAAGAAAACTAGCTGCCTCATACCGAAAGCTTAATTAATCTGCACGCCAAGCTGATCAAGAATTTTATTGAGTTCCTGAACGGAATAATACTCGATGGAGATATTACCCTCTCCTTTGCTGTTGTGATGGAGCTTTACGCGGGTACTGAAATGCGTTGCTAAAGTATCTTCAATTTTTCTGTATCCTTCGGGTAGTGCAGCTTTTACAGTTTCTTTAACAGCCGGAGAAGTTTTATATAATTTCCGTACGAGTTCTTCGGTTTGGCGGACAGACAAAGAACGGCTTTTGATTTCGTGAAAAAGGTATAGTTGTTTATCCACCGTGTCCACGTTGATAAGCGCACGGGCATGGCCCATGGAGATCACATTATTTCTGAGGGCAACCTGAATATCCGGAGGTAATTTGAGCAAACGTACATAGTTGGCAACCGTGCTTCTTTCCTTACCCATTCTTTCAGATACCTGTTCCTGGGTGAAGTTAAGTTCATCCATCATGCGTTTATAGCTGAGCGCCACTTCCATGGCGTTGAGATCCTCCCGCTGCAGGTTTTCCAGAAGGGCTAGTTCAAGAAGTTGCTGATCATTGGCCTGCCGGATATAAGCCGGAATATCTTTGATGCCTGCCAGCTTGCCGGCACGATAGCGTCGTTCTCCCGAAACAAGCCGGTATTTTCCCCCTGCCAATTTGGAAACAGTTATGGGCTGTATAATATCATGCATCCGGATGGAAGCGGCGAGTTCCTGTAATGCGGTTTCGTCAAAATCGCGGCGCGGTTGTTTGGGATTTGTTTCGATAAGATCAAGCGGAATGCGGAGGATGCCGGTCACGTTTTCTGCAACCGTCGGACGCAGGCCACCAGCCGGCATCTTCAGATCCGTATCAATATGCTGAAGAAGGGAACGGATTCCTTTTCCCAGTGCTTCTTTATCTTTTTTATTCGGAGTGGTCATGGTTGATTCGTATTACCCGTTCAGCTATTCCAGGATGCGTTCTTCCTGGGTCATTTTGGTCATATTGTTTTTCTGAAGTACCTCTTTTGCAAGGTTGAGGTAGTTCATAGCACCTTTACTGTAAGCATCGTATAAGATCACCGGTTTTCCCACACTTGGCGCTTCACTGATCTTGGAATTCCGGTGAATGATGGTATTAAAAACGATCTCGTCAAAATGCTTGCGTACTTCACTCACCACCTGGTTGCAAAGACGCAGACGTCCATCATACATCGTCATCAGAATCCCTTCAATGGCCAGATTCGGATTCAGCCGGCTTTGCACAATCTTTACCGTATTCAGCAATTTGCCCAAACCTTCCAGCGCGAAAAATTCGGTCTGTACCGGCACAATCACCGAGTCGGCCGCAGTGAGCGCGTTTACCGTGATCAGGCCCAGGGAGGGAGAACAATCTATGATGATAAAATCATAACTGCTGCGGATGGGTTCCAGAATATTCTTCAGTACACTTTCCCGTTCAGGATAATTGATCATTTCAATTTCTGCACCCACCAGATCTATATGTGATGGGATCAGATCCAGGTGAGGGACTTCTGTTTTGAGAATCACATCTTTAGCAGGCGTCTGGTTCACCATGCAATCGTACAGGCTCTGGGTGATATTATGCAGATCAAAGCCCACTCCCGTTGTACTATTGGCCTGAGGATCTGCATCTACCAGCAGGGTTCTGAATTCCAGCACAGCGAGACTAGCCGCTAAATTGATGGCAGAAGTGGTTTTTCCAACCCCTCCTTTCTGATTTGCCACCCCAATGATTCTTGCCATACGCCTTTTCAGTTTTAAGATGGCTGCCTCGCCGCAAAACACGGCAAAGCTCGTAAAGATGTATCCTATCGGGAAAAGTACAAAATTTAGTTTGCCTATTCCAGCTGTAAAAATACAAACTTGCCGGGCGACTTGAGAAAAATACCGGTTCACCCTATCTTGCACTTCCATGTATCTCATTATATCAGGCACCAACCGCAAGGGAAGTTATACCCTGCGGATCGCGGAATTGTATCAGACACTTTTAAAGGAAAAAAATATTCAGGCTCCCATTCTTTCCCTGGTGGACCTGAATGTGTTGGAAAGAAATCCTTCCATCATTCAATTGGAACAGGAATGGCTGATACCGGCTTCCAAGGTTTTATTTATCAGCCCTGAATACAATGGTAGTATTCCGGGCGTGTTGAAATGCCTGATTGATATCAGTGATATTAGAAAGGTTTGGCAGGGAAAGAAAGC
>JAYVXJ010000633.1:0-4802 GCA_043785285.1 Chitinophagaceae bacterium | reverse complement strand
AAAAACAGGTTTAGTGTAGCTGTCATTCCCTATACACTCGAACATACCAATATGAAAACCCTTGATGCGGGATCCTGCGTGAATATTGAGTTTGATCTGATCGGAAAGTATGTAGAAAGGATTAGTTTTTTACAAAGGAGATAATTTCCTTTAATCATTATTGATCGGATACCGGAATACTTTCCAGGGTTTGCTTATTCCAAAAATAAATTTTATCGGTTACCCTGGAAACTGCTTTTAGTTGATCATGAATATAAATCAATGTTTTTCCGGATGAATCCGGAATGAGTGAAACTGCCGGAGGTATAAATAATTTGCTGCCGCTATAAACGGGAAGAATTTTACCGGAAAGTTTTTCGGATGCGGTTCTTTCCAGATAATTGATCGGGATAGCTTTTGCAGAGTCGATGCCATATAGGGATAGTGCATCTTTAAATCCTAACCGAAATACGTAAGCCCCTTCAATCTCATTAGGGATATTGATAAAAAAGATTTTTGAGTTTGAAGAATCAGAGAAAAGGATTTTCATCAGGGAAGAGGTAACCAAAGAGGCTTTTTCCCAATTTTGATTATTTTTTTCGAGAAAGAAGATATTGTAACCAAAAATAAAAACCACGAAAATGATTTTTAGCTTTTGATTTCTGATCAGAAATACGGGAATATAAGCTCCAAGCATACACAGGAATACCGATGGGAAATAAAGCATGCGATCGCTTTCCGAAGTTTGGGTGCTGATTCCGGAAATGACAGGTAAAGCACAGGCGAAGGCAAGCAGGAGGAGGAACAGAATTAAATCTTTTCCAATAAAACTATTCCGGATTTTCAGGTAGTTTACCGAAACATAACACAGCATAAGGACAATCAATAAAATCAGCAGGATGGAAAGAAGAATGCTTTTTCCAGATGGGGGCAAAAAAAGCCTTCCTGCTACTTTGGCGATATTCGATAAATATCGTTGCCATCCGGATTCAAAAAATTCTTCTCCATAAGACCCGAACAAGGTACCTGATATAATGAATCGCAGCATTAAATGAATGGCCAGGGTAAAGATCAGAGATGAGCACCATACTAAAATAGTTTTGAATTTTTCCTTTTCCCGGATCACCAGAGCGACGAGAATGAATGGAAAAATGATGGTGGATTCGTAGGCGGTTAAGCTGATGAAATAACAAGAGGCTACTGAAAACAATCTTAATGCAGGTCGTTTGATCTCGAAAAAAAATACGAGACCCAGCAGGGCAAACAGGCAGGCCATAGACGCGCCCCTGCCCAAGAGCCAAACCACAGCTTCATTGTGAAAAGGGTAGGAGAGAAAGAACAGGCTGGCCAAACCGGCAAAAGAAACTCGCTGTGTGGTGGTCCAGGTTCTCCCAAAACGGAAACATATCCTGTACAGCAGAAAGGCATTTAATCCATGGATCAGGATATTGAAGGAGTTGAATACGATGGGTTCCAGGCCACCCTGCCGGTAATTCATATAAATGCTGAGATCAGATAAGGGTCTGAAAAACATTTTGATCAATATAATGTGATCAATGCAAACCCTTTTGAGCACTTTAAAATCATCAGAAACAAAATATCTGTTTATTACCGGAAAATATAATAGAAAGGAAAAGCCGGTAAACAATAACAAAAACAGCCACCCTGGTTTTGTTAAGATTTCCAACTTTTTTGACGCACCGGGATAATGAGTCCTCTTTGCTGTTTTTTCCGGATGGTTCATGATTTGAAATTACTGGATTTGTGCAATAGAAGACCATCTTTATGGGTTAAGTGAATCGGGAATGTTTAAAATGGCGGATATTTAGTCTGCGATGCTGATCCTATAAGCAGGATCCATTGAAAATCAGTTGGAATGCAAAACCGATTTGCCGGAGGAATAATTACTTCATCAGGTACATTTTTCCATATCCTTTATTAAAGAATTGATCCGTATTATCTCCTTGTGCCTGGTATTTGTCCAGCGACTTCCCATTGAGGTTCGTAACCACATGATACAGGTAAACGCCATTAGCCAGCCGCTGATGATACATGTCGGTTCCATCCCATTTAAATTCGGTGATGTTGCGCCCAACATGTAAAGGCCCGAGTTCTTCTTTGGTAATTTCCCGTACGATTTTCCCTGTGATGGTAAGGATCTGGATCTTTATATTCTGTGGCACATCGCTGCCCGTAATGGTGAATACAAAGGCAGTTGAGGTGGTAAACGGATTCGGATAGTTGAGCATATTCGAAATCATTGCCTTGGTAATAATCTTGAATGTTACCTGGTATTGAATGGTCCCGGTTGGATTCCCGCTTTTATCTGAGCCGGTTACGATCAGCGTATATTCATCACCCTGAGGGTCTGCCTGGTTGCTGAAAATGGGACTGAAATCCACGGATGCTGTATTGTCTGCGCTGCTGGTAGCAGGGGTAAACCGGAGTGTGTCTGTATTGAAATAATAAGGATGCAGTGAACCATCCGGGTAACGCAATTGCACTTTCAGTACTGATGTGTCATTTAATAAAAGGAATTTGGCCTCATCTTTCAACTTAATTATAATATGCGGCTTTGCTGAAACGATATCCTGGTTCAGGATATGAACATTATCAAATGTAACGTCCAATAGTGGGTTTGTCAGATCCACTTTTACATAGAAATTTTTATAAAGGAAATTATTAAAATGAAATTGTTCTGGTTGATCATTGGCTGGATTAACGTCCAGATATAAAGTATTCAATCCCGGATAATCTTTGCTGTCTATCTCATAAAAAATTTTAATCGTGTCTCCGCTAATCAGGGGTTTTGCTTTGGGATATGGAATGATATGGGTTACATTATTTTTATCAATGATTTTGAGTGTAATTTTCAGGCTGTCGAATTTCTGAAGACTGACATTCTTAAAGGCAATACCAAATCCGATTTTTTCTCCAAGTTCCACGGAATCTTTTCCGCTAAGGAAAATATTAGGAGCCAGTGCTCCTTCCGGAACGGGCACATAATTGAGCCTCCAGTAGTTTAATTGGTAAGGAGTAATGTGAATGGAATCGGTAGTGTTCAGCTTTAATTTCAAATATGGATATTGTTGCACATTAATCGCAGAAATATCAAAATCCTGGATACCTGCGTTGAGATCATATAGAACATTTTGATTGCCGGATGTATCAACTCCGATAACCTGCACGCCGATACTATCGGTGGAAGGTGTTTCCAGACTGCTTCCTCTCCAGTGAATTTGTTTCCATTGTTTGGCGGGGCCGAAGAGTGGTGATTCTATATTCCCTCTCAGGTTTTGCAATTCGACATCGGTAGAAAGCACGATCTTATCATAAAGGCCCTTAGAAAATTTAGACTGGGGAATATATCCGCTGCCGCCTTTTTTATAGACCAGTATCCAGCAGCGGGGCTGGTTGATGGAATCTATCTGGGTGAAACCTGCAGCAAGAAGGTAATGGTATAAGGAATTGTTATGGCCATACAGGGTAGTATCTGCTTCCCATGTTTGTGAAAATGAATTATTATTATCATAATCTATGCTTCTTACCACCACGTATTCACCTATGGGGATGGAATCCATAAAATCCATCATGAGTTTTCTGCTTGTTGCAGACATATAAGAAAATTCAAAGTTGTAATTTCTGTTTGGCTTGCAATTAGCGCTTCCGCTTCCAAAGCGGTATAAATTATTTCCTAAGCCGTCAACATTTTTCCATGGAACAAAAGTTGCCGGATCAAAAACATTAAAGATCAGCGACTGGCCAACGCAGGCACTCGCTATTGCATACAGGCTGCTAGGTATAACGGAGAAATCTCCATCAGCTGTACCACTGGTTGGATATATAGATTGGTTTATATAAAGGTTCCCCAGATGGGTTCCATAGTGCCAGTTTCTGTCACCGGATAGACTCATCCCATTACCAGTAGCATTAAGTTGTTGAAAATAATGAGACTGGTTAAAGCCTGCCGTGCTTTTTAAGGAATCAATATAAATAAATGAAAATTCGTTCCAGTGATACTGACCGCTCTGGGAAGGAACGATGGACGTTCTCCAGTAATATACGGTACTGTCGCGATAGCTGATGCCCGGGTCAAATTCAAATACACCACCAACAGAAGTTATATTTTTTGATATTTTCAGGGGTGAATTAAACGCCTCCGTCGTATCCATTTCCATCACATACTGAGTTGATGGCGCGAGGGGATTGGCAGTAGATGCGTATACCTTCTGATTAGGATAATTGATGATGGCATAATTAAAAGGATATATAGGCGTCAATTCTTCCTGGTATATAAAAAGAGATGCAGTAATGGTATTATTCGAAAGCGTAGTCTCTGGAACATCATTGTCGGAATTAACGGTTACGGTAATATAGTTCTGTCCTTTATCCCGGGTAGCTACAATAGGAACCAGCATTTGTATGGAGTCCATATACCGGATTCCGGGAATTCTTTTTTTCAATAGAATGGCGTTGCTGCCATCGGGATATTTACGGGTAAAGAGTATGGTAATGGAATCGGAAACTGCTTTTCCCAAATTATAGAATGTAGCAGTTACTTTAAAACTATTGTCAGAAACGGAAATGAAAGACGGACTGATCTTTACATTCTGTGCTTCTATATCATAATCCGGAAGCTTTTGTTCGTTGATGGTGATGGCAGGGTCGCCATGGATATTCATTTCTTCTACATTGCACCTGGCCAGAAAATCAACTGGAAGCTGGGACATCATTTTTTGTCCTGCATCAGCCTGAATCGTTCCGATACTTTTGCCATAGTCATCATGGGCAATCAGGCCATAAAGATCGTTCAGGAGAATGTT
>JAYVXJ010000632.1:0-4807 GCA_043785285.1 Chitinophagaceae bacterium | reverse complement strand
ATGGCTGGATTTTTTTCAAAATTCCGGCCACTCAGACCCGCATCAACGAATCCTGGTGCAAGCTCATTTACCAGAATATTATGTGGAGCAAGCTCCAGTGCCATGCATTTGCAGAGCATTCTCAAGCCAGCTTTAGAAACACAATAGGCGGGAATATTAGTGTGAACCGAATGCGCAGCCCAACTACCAATAAAGACAACCCGTCCCGGATGGCCATGATAAAGAAGGCGTGCCGTAGCACTTTGAGTCAAATGAAAGGCTCCATCCAAATTGACTCTAAGCTCCCGGAACCATTGCTCTGATGTAATTTCATGTATACTGGCAAAAGTTGCGGTCGCGGCATTTGCTACAATGATACTCGGGATCCCCAGGTCATTTTCTACTTTAATCACCCAATTCTTGACTGCTTCTGCGTCAACTACGTCAACTTGGCTATAATCTGATTGAACTTTATATTGTTTAAGCTCTGCAAAAAATTCCTTTGCATACTTTGGTGGGTGCATATCGCATAGTGCTATGTTAGCACCATTTTTAGCAAATTCTAATGCGGTAGCACGCCCTATATCTCCCAAGCCGCCACTAATGATGGCTGTCTTATTTTTGAATAGTTTATTCATTTTGAATAGTTATTTTATTACCAATCACCCACACTTCCGTCTCTGTAGAAAGTTCGTCGTAATACTTCCTGTTGGAATGGATATTTCTTCACTTCGTCTTCATTTATTTCAATGCCCAGTCCCGGGCGTTGATTGGGCTTTACTATCCGACCCTTGTTTTCTATAGTATATCCTTCTGAAACCACATCTTTGCGCCATGGAACATCATTATGAACACATTCACAAATAATATAAGAAGGTGTTGCAAATCCAAATTCAATAGATGCTGCAGTACTCACAGGACCTTGCGGGTTATGGGGAGCTATAGACACGCGATAAGCTTCTGCTAAAGCTGCAATACGGCGTGCTTCACTCAATCCGCCACAATGGGTTATATCTGGTTGTATTACACTTGCTGCCCGTTTCTCGAATAATTCACGAAACGCATGAATGCCAACCAGGCGTTCGCCTGTTGCAATAGGCGTTTTTACTGCACGCTGAATCAATGCTATATCTTCTGCGGATTCTGGCCAACAAGGTTCTTCAAAAAAATAAAGCCCATAAGGCTCAAGTGCTTTGGCAAACTGAAGGCCCATCCGGGGGCTTGGCCTTGCATGGCAATCCACCATGATATCAATGTCATCACCAACCGCTTCCCGCATCGCTTTCACACAGGCCTCTGCGTAATGGATCGGTTTTAACCCCTCCAAAGGCATCGTTTCAGGTACTGCCATGGACTTAAAAGCGGTGAAACCATCGGCAACGGCGCATTCGGCCAATTCCGCGAACCGCTTGGCATCATCAGGTTTTGTCTGGTAAAAATCTTCCATCTTGCCTCCTCCCAGGTGGCAATAAAGTCGTATATAATCACGTACACGTCCTCCCAAAAGTTTATGGCAGGGAACATTGTGGATTTTCCCAGCAATGTCCCAAAGCGCAATGTCAATGCCCGATATGGCTGTTCCTTTGACAATATTGTTTCCATGCCAGAAATGTTGCCGATACATCATTTGCCAAAGGTGTTCTATGCGGGTTGGATCTTCACCAATCAAGAGCTGGGAAATATCTTCAATGGCACCCACCACCGAGCGTGTATGCCATTCGAGCGTGGCTTCACCCCAACCCCATAGGCCAGGTTGGTCAGTCGACACCTTAACAAAAATCCAATTACGCATTCTTGCATGGCAAACCAGCGCTTCTATGGAAGTAATCTTCATATTTATATTTTAATATTCAGGATTTGTTGTAGTACCTGTTCGTCTCTCACACAAGGATTAAAAGAAATACAGGTTACTTACTAAGAAGTATATTATTAGTTTCTTGATGCGATTCTGCTTCTCTTCTCAACTAAAGCATAAACCACAAGCTTGGTTTTCTCTATTGTTTCTTCAATGTCTTGAACGCTGTGTGCAAATGAAATGCTTCCTTGTTTGATCGGTAAAGGAAAGTTAAAGATGCCGTTTTCAATCAATCCAAGACGATATTCCTTGTCAAACGTAAAATCGTGGTGTGCTTCAATATCATGATAATCCACGGGTGCCTTGTCCATAAAATAAACGCAAAAGGCAGAGCCTTGGCGGGCTACATGGAACGGACGGTCATATTGTCCGAAGATTTCCTTTAGCCCGCTTTCTAGTATTTGTCCTAAATGATCTACGTGCTGATATACATCATAGGTTGATGAAGAGAGTTTTTGTAGCGTTGCGATACCTGCTGCAGTGATTAAAGGATGGGCATTAAAAGTACCAGCAATCAATACACGTTTTGGTTTTTCAGGGTGAATAAAATAATCCATGTAAACTTTTTTCCCCCCAATAACGCCCATAGGGTAACCATTGGCTACTGCTTTGCCGAATGTGCTCAAATCCGGTGTTACCCCGCAAATACTCTGATAACCGCCAAGGGCATGGCGAAACCCTGTTTTTACCTCGTCAAAGATAAGAAGGAACCCATGTTCATCTGCCAATATTCTCAACCCTTGCAGATAGCCTTTCTGAGGCTTTACGATACCGATGTTTTGCAAAATGGGCTCAAGGATAATACAGGCAATCGGAAATCTTTTCAGAATGTATGAGACAGAATCTAAGTCATTATAGTTTATTACATGAATTAGTGACTTGTTATTTTCCGGGATTCCGGCTGATATGGCGTCAAACGGGTATTCACCGGGGCTGACCCTTCTACCAACGTCGCTAATAGCGCTGATTACATTACCTGCAACATCATTATGCCACCCGTTATATCCACCCTGTATTTTGATTACATGGTTATTTCCCGTTACGGCACGTGCAATACGAATAGCATGATAGGTTGCCTCCGATCCAGTGGTTGTAATCTCTATTTTATCAATAGTTGGAACACAGCGGCAAAACAATTCGGCAAACTGCCCTTCTGTATCTGTAGGTCCGGCTCCCATCAATACCGCCTGGTTTGTAATAGCATCCATCACAGCTTGATTTACATCGGGATCGTTATGACCTAAAAAAGCTGCAGAAAACCCGGCCTGATAATCAATGTACTCATTGCCCTCGATATCCCATATCCGGCTCCCCATACCCTTGGTGAAACATATATTGGGTTCAGACTTGCGATTGAGTGATACAACACCACCGGGTATCCATCTTTCATTATTTTTCAGTAGTGCTGATGACCTTCTCCAATTCATAAATTTGATTTTAAAAAATAAAACTATTGCAGAACTTTATTTTAATTCTAATGGCCTCTTAAGGTGGTGTAAGACAGGATAGCTGTAAAGGTTTACGAGTTAATATGCGTTCGATTTCTTCCAGTGATTTTCCTTTGGTTTCAGGTATTCTCACGTAAACGAACAAGAAATATATAAGGAACAGAGGTGCATAAACACCAAAAGTAACGGCCATGCCGAAATGTGATTTCATAATGGGGAAAGAACCTGTATTAATGAAATTTGCGATCCACAAGAACAGGGTTGCAAGTGACATCGCATTTCCCCTGATACGATTTGGAAAAATTTCAGAAAGTACTACCCATGTAACCGGGCCAATCGTAGCAGCATAAACAGCAGTAAAGGCCAGCGCTAAAATTAATATCCATAGACCCGATAGATGGAAGTAGAAAGCAAGGGCCAAAGCTAAAGTAAGCAATAAACATAAAGCGGCCCCATATAGTAATAGCTTTTTACGGCCTGCTTTTTCAATAGTAACAATGGCAATGAGTGTAAATATAAAAAGAATAAAACCTATAATAACAGATTGCAAAAAAGCCGAATCCTGCGACACGCCGGCTTCTTTAAATATTTCAGGAGCGTATGCGGTAAAGGGTCCTCCAAGCTGTGAAAAAATTGCAATTCCGATCCCGGTAATTACAATATGAAGTATATTTTTACTGAATAAACTATTGACATTTCCTTTTACCACCTCAGAAAAACTCAAATGTATGGCCTTGACTTCTGCATCGGCAAAATAAATTCCGCCAATTCGTTCAAGCACATGAAATGCCTCCTTTTCCCTTCTTTTCATAATTAACCATCGCGGGCTTTCTAATACAAATAACAGCCCGAAGAAAAATAAAAGTGCCGGCGCAGACTGCGATGAAAACATCCATCTCCAATTGTTAGCTCCCGCACCTAATAACAAATAATTGGAAAAATAGGCAAGTAATACTCCTAAAGTAATGGCTAACTGATAATACGAAACGAGGCGTCCGCGAAAAGGTGCCGGAGAAATTTCCGCTATATATATCGGACAAACCACCGTAGCGCAACCAATAGCAATCCCGCTTAATACACGGAAAATAATAAAAAAAGTAAAGGTTCCGGCCCAACCGGTACCTATTCCGGTGATGGCAAATAAAACGGCAGATAACAGAAGGGTTTTTTTTCTTCCCAGAATATCGCTCAATTTCCCTGCAAGCAATGCCCCCGCTGCCGCACCAATACTGATGCATCCAACAGCCCAGCCGACATTCAGCTCATCAAGCCTAAAATACGTACTGAAAAAATGGATTGTACCTGAAATATTGGCCAGATCATATCCAAATAATAATCCTCCCAAAGCTGCAATAGTGCTGATGAGATAGAGATAACGGCGGTGGTACGCAAAATTACCTGTGGCCGAAACGAGATTTTGCGATGTTACTATGGCCATTACATGATTTTGGGTTAGGTTAATTAGTTTAGATAATTAGTTGTATTATGCAATTAAGCCATCATGAAAACAAGATACCTTATTTTG
>JAYVXJ010000631.1:0-4809 GCA_043785285.1 Chitinophagaceae bacterium | reverse complement strand
CCGATCCGTACCTGCTGTTACTGATGCTTTGGGGATATAATTTACTTACCGTATTGAGGATGATGATCATTGGGTTGTTCTCCCTCAATCCGCCACCCGCGCTTATCCCACTGACAGATCCCCTTACGAATATATTCTATGGCCCCCATTATATTACCCATGACCTGTTTTTCTCCGGTCATACCGCTTCGGTGTGCCTGATTTATTTCTGCTTGAAAAACAAGGCGGACAAGTATTTCACCTGCCTGGCTACTATTTTTATAGGGGTATTGTTACTGGTCCAGCACATTCATTATACCATAGATGTGCTGGCTGCTCCCATCTTTACTTACGGAGTTTATAGGTGTGCACGGCTTTTTACCCGAAAGGAACTACGGTTATTAACGAGCGCTTAACCAGGAATCATGTGTGGATATTAACAGGTTTTTTTGATACGAATCAACGCTTTCCTGCGTTAATCACAGGAATTTAAAGCGTTTTTGTTACCCTACTAATCTAAGTAAAGTAATAATGCGGATCTGATGCTCAGGTAATATCTTAATTCCTTATTTTTGGAAATAATAGAAATTTCATAATTATTTTAAGTTAATTTCATCCTGTCCAATTAATGGGTTCTTAAGCAGTTGCCTTAACCTGCCCGAGACTTAAATGCTACCATGATATGAAAAAATTACTATGCCCTGATTTCGTTTTAGGAGAAAAAGTAACCCGGGAACAAGCAGCCTTTTTTGATATAAACGGGGTGATTGTATTTCGGAATGTGTTGAAGCCAGAAACCGTTCAGTTTTTTATTCAGGAGATCAACCGGATTGAAAAAAAATTGCTGGATGAAGGAAAAGAGAAGATCAACGGGGTTCCTTTAAAATTCGGAAAGGATCTTGATGGTAGGACGATTATTCAGCGTTTGTGCTTCCTGTCGCTTTTCAGTCCCACCTTCCATGAATTTTTGAATGACCCAAGGCTGCATGCCTTACTGGAACTACTCCAGCCTTATGAGGGACGTATTGCAGAAATCGAAAAAGATGGGTTGATCCTCAATCATTATGTACGTACACCTGAAAGTAATTTCTCTCAGATGGGATGGCATACAGACAGCCCCAGGGATCTCTTTTTGGGTCAGAAAATACTACCCATGCTGAATGTAGGTATTCACCTGGATCCCTGCCCTTTTGAAAATGGAGGTCTTCGCGTGCTTCCCGGCACGCATAAACAGGGTGTATTGCGGCTTTTATTTAAAAAGAAATACTTTATTGATAATAATCCAGATGCCAGGGAACTCGGATTCGACATCAATCCGGGCGACCTGACCGTTCATGACGGACGCATCTGGCACCGGGCCCAAAAGTCCCCTCACGTGGGAGAAGCCAGCAGGAGACGCGTAATGTATGTTCCTATTATTACCGGAAAATACATGCCTAAGGATGAAAACAGCAAAACCCCTTTTTACCATCGTTTTGCTTCCAAGGTTCAGAACTAACTGCCGGATTGATCCATTCTTAAATTGAATTCACATGCCTTTTGCCCTGATTACAGGAGCCAGCAAAGGAATTGGAAAGGCCATTGCCAGGGCGCTTGCTGCACGTGGTTATGATCTCCTGCTGGTTGCCCGTTCTGAAGATTTACTGAAAGAAATTTCTTCAGAAATTTCAACCGGATCTACTATCAGCTGTCATTACCTGGCCATCGACCTGGCTGGCGACCAGGCTGCTGCCACGGTGCACGAGTGGTGCAAAAACAATCATTTCCCAATAAGTATTCTGGTTAACAATGCCGGATATGGATTGAGCGGCTCTTTTGAAAAATATACTGCTGAAGCGCATGCGGAAATGCTGCACCTGAATATCATAACGTTGGTTACGCTAACCCGTTACTTTCTTCCGGATTTGAAAAAACAACCGGCTTCCTACATTCTGAATATCGGAAGTTCTGCTGCCTACCAGGCCGTACCATTTTTATCTGCCTATGCAGCTTCCAAATCCTTTGTGTTAAGCTTTAGTCGCGGGCTTCACCAGGAATTAAAAGGGACTGCCGTATCGGTTACCTGTGTTTGTCCGGGCCCGACGGACACAAATTTTATAAACCGGGCAAACGTGGGAGAAAAAGGACAAAAAGCAGCAGCACGATTTAATATTTCGCCGGAAACCGTTGCGCATATTGCCGTCAATAGCCTGTTTAGCCGTAAAGCAGAAGTCATTACCGGAGGTATGAACAAACTGAGTGTATTCTTTGCGTGGCTGCTGCCGAAATCCATGGTAGAAGGCATTGCTAAGAAGCTATATGACTAGTCCCATCCCACTACAAAATTTTTTCGGAGAATGATTAAATATGTTTTATCCGGGCTGTTTCTTTTGACTGCAATTTTCGGCTGGAGTCAGAAGAAACAAAAGCCCATGCTCAACGGCGCTGATCAAACGCGTACCTATTTCCCGGTTCTTAAAGGAAAGCGGGTGGCCCTGGTAGCAAATCCCACTTCTGTGATCGCGGGAACAGCAACGGTTGATAGTCTGCTCCATTCCGGAATACAGATTGTAAAAGTGTTCGGTCCCGAACATGGTTTCCGTGGCAAAGCCAGCAATGGCGCTCGGGTATCGGACACGCATGATCCGGTTACCGGAATTCCTATCATATCATTATATGGTAAGAAGTCAAAACCTTCCAAAGAGGATCTGCAGGATGTGGATCTTGTGGTATTTGATATCCAGGACGTAGGCGCCCGGTTTTATACGTATATCATTACGCTGCAGCATGTGATGCAATCCTGTGCAGATAATCATAAATCACTGATGATCCTGGACCGGCCCAATCCCAATGGATTTTATGTAGATGGTCCGGTGCTGGAAGATTCACTTCGGTCCGGCGTGGGAAGGCAACCTATTCCCATTGTGCATGGAATGACCGTAGGCGAACTGGCCCGGATGATCAACGGAGAAGGATGGTTGAATGGGCATGTCCGATGCGCACTCTCGATAATCAAAGTGGCGAATTACACCCATAATTCAAACTATACTTTACCGGTATCTCCATCTCCCAATCTCAATACACAGCAATCGATTTTGTTATATCCGAGTTTGTGTCTGTTTGAAGGAACAGGGATAAGCCAGGGAAGGGGGACTCATTTTCCCTTTACGGTATTGGGCGCTCCTGCACTGGAAGGGAAATATACATTCTCCTTCAAACCGGAAAGTTTACCCGGCATGAGTGAAACACCGCTGCATCAGGATTCGTTATGTTATGGATTGGATCTGAGAAATTATGATATAGAAAATTTTCACAAAAGCAGACAATTAAATCTGCAATGGCTTATGGAATTGTATCAGGCTTATCCGCAGAAAGAAAAATTTTTCGATAAATCCCAGAGCAACCAGATCGGAAATTTCGATAAGCTGGCCGGCACTTCCATCCTGCGCAAACAAATTATTGCCGGCGTTTCAGAAGCCGGGATCCGCAAAAGCTGGGAACCGGCACTTTCCCATTTCAAAAAGAAAAGAAAGAAATATTTGTTGTATCCGGACTACGAATAGGGTATGGTTGATGGATGTACCATGGAAACAAAATTTCCAGATAATTTTGGTATTTGTCATAAAGTCTATCCACCATCGACTTATATTTTAAGGGTTCGCATCCATCTAATGCATAATTTTAGGGTACTAAAATTCCATTTTATGAACAAGAATTCTTTCTCCAGACGTGATTTTCTCGCCACTGCCGGTAAAGCCGGAATGGTGGCCGGATTTTCCGGCACTGCACTGGCGGCCATGGCAAATGGTTCTGTTTCTGCACATCCTCTTTTCCTTTCGGTAGATTCTATCCCATATAAACAGGAGCCGCTTCCATATGCCTATAGTGCCCTTGAGCCCTCGATTGATGCACGTACAATGGAAATCCATTATACCAGGCATGCTGCCGGTTATGCGAAGAACCTGGCCGAAGCGGTTGAGGCGGAACACGTAAACACTGAAAAAATGAAGCTGGAGGAATTGCTGGCGTCCGTTTCCCACTATTCAACCAAAATGAGAAACAATGCAGGTGGCCATTATAACCATTCCCTATTCTGGCAATTGATGTCAGCACCGGGTAAAATGGCAATGCCTTCTTCACCATTGCAGGCTGCCATACAAAAAGATTTTGGATCATTAGACGTTCTGAAAACTAAATTTGACGACGCCGGTAAAACGCGCTTTGGCAGTGGCTGGGCCTGGGTGATCGTAAATGCAGATAAAAAACTGGCCGTTGTTTCCACGGCAAATCAGGATAATCCATTGATGGATATTAGTGAGGTGAAGGGTGAACCTTTATTCGGACTTGATGTTTGGGAGCATGCGTATTACCTAAAATATCAAAACAAGCGTGCTGATTATATTTCTGCCTGGTGGAATGTGCTGAACTGGGATTTTGTGAATAAAAGATATGCACAGCTTGTTTAATAAGAAATGTATTTTTTTACCAATAGGGTATACCTGAATTGGTAAACTTAATTAACGTTTAAATAATTAATTATGGGATTTGAACAATACCATGAACCAGCGGATGAACTTTCTGCGGAAGTGCGCACATTCGCGCGGATGATCGCTTCCTTGGGGGAAGAAGCTGAAGCCATCAACTGGTACGAACAACGGATTTCAGTTGAAAAAGATAAAGTCGCCAAAGCCATTATGCAGGATGCACAGAAAGAGGAATTCAAACATTTCGGAATGGATCTCGAATTTTTATTGAGAAAGAAACCGGTATGGAATGAGATCCTGCAGGGAATTCTTTTCAAAAAAGGCGATATTACAAAACTTGCTGATAAGTCAGAGGAGAAGGCTTAAC
>JAYVXJ010000630.1:0-4822 GCA_043785285.1 Chitinophagaceae bacterium | reverse complement strand
TGAATATCAAACCGCTTCTTATATCCAAAGCAGGCTGGACGAAATGGGTATTCTATGGAAAGCCGTAACAGAAACGGGGGTCGTGGCATTAATACAGGGAGAACATCCGTCGGAAGAAGTTATCGCTCTTCGTGCGGATATGGATGCGTTGCCGATACAGGAAATGAACAGTAGCTCCTACGTTTCAGAAAACGCAGGCGTAATGCATGCCTGCGGTCATGATGCCCATACCGCTTCCTTATTAGGCACCGCGGCCATCCTGAAAAAACTTTCCAGAAATTTTGGAGGTACTGTTAAACTTATATTTCAACCTGGTGAAGAAAAGCTTCCAAGTGGTGCTTCTCTCCTGATCCGTGAGGGTGTATTGGAAAATCCGCATCCTTCTGCCGTTATTGGCCAGCATGTAATGCCTTTCATTGAATCGGGCAATATCGGAATCCGGAAAGGAAAACATATGGCATCCATGGATGAGATCTTTGTTACGGTAAAAGGAAAAGGAGGGCATGGAGCGCAACCCCATCGGAATATTGATCCGGTAATGATCACCGCGCAAATATTGGTTGCCCTTCAACAGGTCGTAAGCCGGATGGCAGATCCATCCATACCCTCTGTATTATCCTTTGGAAAAGTGATTGCCAATGGAGCCATCAATGTAATTCCGGATGAAGTATACCTGGAAGGAACCTTCCGCACCCTTGCTGAAGGCTGGCGTTACGAAGCGCATGACCGGATGAAGAAAATCGCTGAATCCATTGCAACAGGTCTGGGCGGATCCTGCGATTTCAACATCGTAAAAGGATATCCCGTTCTGGTGAATGAAGAAAAATTAACGGAACAGGTTACTGTCCTGGCGGGTGAATACCTGGGAAAGGAAAATGTGATCCCAACGGAGATCTGGATGGCGGCTGAAGACTTCTCTTATTATTCCCAGCAGCGCGATTCCTGTTTTTATTTACTGGGTACTGGAAATAGTGGGAAAGGAATAAATGCCTCCCTGCACAGTCCGTATTTTGATATTGACGAAAATGCGCTCTCGCTAAGTACCGGCCTGATGGCATACATCGCTATCGGACGATTGGGTAATGGACAACGGTAAATAAAATTCTTACTACCATTGAATGTGTTCTTCAATGAACCAGATAAGGTCTTGCGCCATCTGCTGTTGCTCGAAAACGTTGGGATGTTCTGCGGTATTTTAATAAGGGAAGATATGCGTGTACACTTTTAGGTCTTTCATTGATGAGGCTGCCCGTTGTATATAACCTGGCCAAGGGGATTCCGGCCTGCAGACGTCCATGTTGCCCAGAACACAAAGGATATAAGCCTCTGGAAATTGAACTCTGATTTTTTGAATAAACGGAATGTAAGATCTTATAATAAATCTCGCAGAAGGCTTTTCTTTCCCAAAACGGCGGATAAACTCCGGGTGTTCGATCCGGCCTTTATATTGTATCCGTTGATCTGAAGGAGAAACCGCGACTCCTTCGGTTGCCCTGACAGCGGTTGCATAAAAACAAAACAGACCGCTCATCAGCATCGCATCAATAACTGCTCTTTTCATGGTTTCATTTCAATTAATTAAAGGGCCATCCAAAAGGACAGCCCCTGAACCTAAACAGGATTACAACCAAAATTTTACGGCATACTTATATTAACCCATATAAATAGCTATACGCCTTAAGGTTTACACATGTAAATACAATAAAAAAATAAACAGCTTTTGAAAATTTTTAAATAATTTAAAAAGCAAATGTAAGAATTTAGAGAATCATACCATTTTAAGCCTAAATAAGGATTATATTTTCTCTGATCAAAGGTTGTAGTATTAAATAAAAAAATTAATGACTTACTTTTTACTTCATTTAAAGCTTAAATTATTTATATATACTTTCTAATTACAAAATGCTTGGCAATAAAAAATAAACAATTACTTTTGTTAAAACGCAACACAGCTGATGTCTGAGAAAAGTGAGAAGATAGCTTCCCTACCAACCGGGTTTCTGGAAATATCCCAGGGCGAGCTTAAAAAAATAGGAGGTCTGGAAACGGCCAGAGAAATAGCCCAGCAGCCTGCTTTATGGCGAAAGACCTGGAAAATGATATCGGAAAGGCAATCTGAGCTAAAAACCTTTCTTGACAAAGCATACAGCATTGATAATATTGAAGTTATACTTACGGGTGCCGGTACTTCCGCATTTATTGGAAACATCCTTCATGGGTATTTTCAAAAAAATACCAAAAAATGCACAACCTCCATTGCCACAACCGATCTTCTTACCCATCCGGAACCTTATTTCCAGGGAAAAGCCATATTGCTGATTTCATTTGCCAGGTCAGGAAACAGTCCTGAAAGTCTGGCTACGGTCAACCTCGCAAATTATTTTTGTAACCGGGTATTTCATCTGATCATCACCTGTAATCCGGATGGACAGCTGGCTTTGGCAAAACAGGATCATTCCACTCTACTATTCTTATTACCCGCAGAAGCTGAAGACCTTAGCGTGGCGATGACCGGAAGTTTTACTTCCATGTTACTGGCCGGCTTGCTGATTTCCCGCATTCAGGAATTAGAAACATTGGAAGGTCAATTGCAGCGGTTGATTCAATATGGAGATAACTTCATTAAAAAATATACTTCCCGGCTCAGGAATGTGGCTGCTCTTGAATTCGACAGGGCTGTTTTTCTGGGTTCCGGTCCTTTGCAGGGAGCGGCAAAAGAATCTGATTTGAAACTGCAGGAGTTTACCGGGGGAAAAGTGATCTGTAAACACGATTCTTTCCTGGGTTTCCGGCATGGTCCGAAAGTGATCATTACGCCCTCCACCCTGCTTGTTTACTTATTTTCAAATGATGAATACGTTCATCATTATGAAACGGACCTGGTCAATGCTATCAACAATGGAGACCACGGCCGCTACCAGATCGGAATTTCCGAATCTGCAGTAAATGAAGCCGGATTAGATCTAAACCTTTATTTTGCCGTCGATAAGGGCAAAATTGAAGAAGAATTTTTATCTGTATGCAGCGTATTGCCTGCGCAACTGATCGGCTTTTTCAAAGCAATTCAATTGGGGCTGAAACCCGACAATACGGCTGAAAACGGAACCATCACCCGGGTGGTGGAAGGCGTGATTATATATCAGAAGGCTAAACAAGTTATTGCGGGTGGTTAACAGGTTTCCATGAATGGCGCGTTCATTGGATCCGGCATCGTAATCATTCATTAAATTGGCGTTCCCATACATGGATTTGGATAAAAAAATTGATGTAATTGTTGTTGGGGAACTGAACGTGGATCTGATCCTGAATGAAATCAATTCACTTCCTGAACTCGGTAAAGAGATCCTAGCATCGGCGATGACCCTTACCCTCGGAAGTTCTTCTGCCATTTTTGCAAGTAACCTCAGCAGCCTGGGATCTACGGTTTCCTTTGCCGGGAAAATTGGAAAAGATCTTTTCGGAAATCTCGTATTGGAATGCCTGCATGAAAAAGGAGTTGAAACCGATCTCATTCTCGAAAGCGAGGACCTGCATACCGGTGCAACTGTAGTATTAAACTACAAAGAAAACAGGGCCATGGTCACCCATGCCGGTGCCATGGAGCATTTGCAAATCCATGAGATTCCCATGGAAAAACTTTCACAGGCTAAACACCTTCACCTTTCTTCCTATTTTCTTCAGAAGGGGTTAATAAAAAATATGGCTTCTCTTTTCCGGCAGGCAAAACAGTTTGGATTAACCACTTCCCTGGATCCGCAATGGGATCCCGCAGAAAAATGGGAAATGAATCTGGAGGAGATTCTTCCGCTGGTAGATGTGTTTCTCCCTAATGAAGAAGAATTATTGAACCTCACGGGTCAGTCCAGCGTAGATACGGCGCTGGACAGTCTTTCATCCTGCGCCAATAGCGTAGTTGTAAAACTGGGAAACCGCGGAAGTCTTTCATCCCACCAGGGAAAACGGGTGCTGATTCCAGCCTTTCTCAATGCTTCGGTAGTTGATGCCATTGGAGCCGGAGACAGTTTCAATGCCGGATTCATTCATCAATTTATTCAACAGGCCGAAATGGAGACCTGTCAGCGGTTCGCAAACCTCGTGGCTGCCATTTCCACCACCGCTTCAGGTGGCACCAGTGCTTTCCGGGATATTCATCACAAACTCCAAAACGCCGGCCCTTTATATGGATTCCTTTAAGAAAATAAAGCTGGCAGACAAGCTTAAATCGATACAGGCGGAAAAATCTGCTCTGCTGGCTACCAATTTTTACAACTATGAAACGCTCAAAGGTGTAATGCAGGCCGCCCGGAACCGGAAATTGCCGCTGATTCTGCAACTCACCCAAAGTTCGATTGACTATATACGCTTACCTATTGCCGTTAGTATGGCAAGGGAAGCACTCCGGGAATACGAAGTGGAAGGCTGGATCCATCTGGATCATTCCGGCTCATATGAATGGATCCATCGTTGTCTTGATGCAGGATTTGATTCCGTCATGATAGACGCCAGTGAAAAAAGTTTAGCAGAAAATATAACGATCACCCGGCGCGTAGTGGAGCTGGCAGGCCGTTACGATGCCTGCGTTGAAGCAGAGCTCGGGTATGTGGCCAAACTGGGCCAGTCCAGCGAAAAAACAGGATTTACCGAACCGGAGGAAGCAAATTATTTTGTGAAAGAAACCGGCGTACATGCCCTTGCCGTTGCGATCGGCTCAGCCCACGGTTTTTACAAACAGGAACCCAGGCTCGATCTGGAGCGGCTCAGTCGCATTCATTCCATTACAGATGCCGCCCTGGTGCTGCACGGAAGTTCGGGCATTCCTGCA
>JAYVXJ010000629.1:0-4824 GCA_043785285.1 Chitinophagaceae bacterium | reverse complement strand
CCATACTTTCTGCACTGGGCATTTATTTGCTTGTTCATTTGCATGGCACGGCCATTTTTGGAGGAGCCATTGTTTTCGGTTTAGGAGTTGCTTTTTTCTGGCCCTGCATGATCGGTTTTGTTGCAGAAAATTTGCCCAGGACCGGTGCTGTCGGATTGAACCTGATGGGAGGTGCCGGCATGTTTGCCGTTTCTATTTATATGATTTTTATGGGTGGTTATTATGACCAGCTCATGATCAAGAAGTTGCCCGGAGGTGCCAGCCTGGATGTGTATCGTTCTGCAGGAGCGGGAACAGATATGAACCGTTTGTTTAACGATGCCAGGTCTGCTTCGGGGCCGGAGGTATTAAATACAACTTTAATTATCCCGCTGATCCTCATCGTTGCTTTTGCCGGACTGAACATATACATGAGGGGTCGGAAAAAACCGGAGTTACTGGTGGCTTCACCCAGTAGTCATTAATATTCCTTTTGATTTAACAAGATTTCGTACATTAACCCCAATGATTGCCATGGATCATCCATCATCCAGAAGAAAAGTTATTAAGAATATGATTGCCGGTTCCGCTTCCCTGGTTACCGGCAGCCAACTCTTGTCTTCTTATTCTCCTCATTCCAAACCCGAAAATTCATTGAATCTGAAAGGAAATATCAACCACTCGGTCTGCCGCTGGTGTTATGAAAGTATTCCATTTGAAGAATTCTGCCAGCAGGTAAAAGAAATGGGCCTGCACGCCATTGACCTGGTTGCGCCAAAGGACTGGCCGCTGTTGCAGAAATACGGACTTTATAGTTCCATGTGTTATGTAGCTGGAGACGTTAGTCTGACCCATGGGTTCGCTGATCAGGTTAATCACCCCAAGCTCATTGCCCAGTATCTGGACGTTTTTCCACTGATGGTGAAAGCCGGTTATAAAGATGTAATCTGTTTTAGTGGAAGCCGTGCCGGAATGGACGATGAAACGGGCTGGAATAATTGTGTGAAAGGCTTGAAAGAAATTATGCCGGCAGCAGAAAAACAAGGCATAACGGTGCATATGGAACTGCTCAACAGTCGTGTAGATCATAAAGATTATATGTGTGATCATACCACCTGGGGTGTTGCATTATGTAAAAAACTGGGTAGCCCTAACTTCAAATTATTATACGATATCTATCATATGCAGATAGATGAAGGCGATGTGATCAGAACCATTCAGAATAACCAGGAATATCTGGGTCACTATCATACCGGCGGTGTTCCGGGACGTCATGAAATTGACGAAACCCAGGAATTGTATTATCCTGCCATCATGAAAGCCATACATAAAACGGGCTTCAAGGGATATGTTGCGCAGGAATTTATGCCGGCTTCAAAAGATAAAATCGCTTCACTGAAACAGGGAGTACAGATTTGTGATATATAAAAAAATTTAACATCTTATCATGGCAGACAATGTGTATGACGCAATTGTAATTGGATCAGGGATCAGCGGAGGATGGGCCGCAAAAGAACTTTGTGAAAAAGGGTTGAAAACAATCATGCTGGAACGCGGTCGCGATATTCCACACATCAAAGGTTATGTGAATGCAAATAAAGAAGCATGGGATTATCCGCACAGGGGAACCCGAACGCAGCAAATGATTAAGGATTATCCGGTACTGAAAAGAGATTACCCACTCAACGAATCCAACCTCGATTATTGGTGCAGTGATAAGGATAGCCCGTATACCGAAATCAAACGATTCGACTGGTTCCGCGGGTATCATGTCGGCGGCAGATCACTGATGTGGGGACGCCAAAGTTACCGTTGGAGCGATCATGATTTCGAAGCCAATGCAAAAGACGGACACGGCGTTGACTGGCCCGTACGGTATAAAGAAATTGCGGCCTGGTATGATCATGCAGAAAAGTTTGCCGGCATTAGCGGCAACCGGGACGGACTAGAAGTATTACCCGATGGACAATTTATGCCGCCGATGGAAATGACCTGCGTGGAAAAAGATTTTGCAGCCCGGATGAAAGATCATTTCAAGGGCACCCGTCCGGTGATCATTGGCAGAACGGCCAACATCACGGAGCCGCTACCGGGTAGAACCAATTGCCAGTACCGGAATAAATGCTGGCTGGGTTGTCCTTTCGGCGCTTACTTCAGCACACAATCTTCCACGCTGCCTGCAGCCATGAAAACAGGCAACCTAACCGTAAGACCATGGGCAATCGTTACAAAAATTCTTTACGATAAGGATAAGAAAAGAGCCACAGGCGTGGAAGTGCTGGACGGCGAGACCAATAAGACATATACGTATAATGCAAAAATCATTTTTCTGAATGCGTCTACATTGAACAGTGCCTGGGTTCTACTGAATTCAGCAACGGATGTATGGCCCGGCGGATTGGGTAGCAGCAGCGGGGAACTCGGACATAATATCATGGACCATCACCTGGGTGTGGGCGCAGGCGGCATCGTGGAAGGATATGATGATAAATATTATTATGGTCGGAGAGCCAATGGTATTTATATTCCAAGGTTCCGGAATATTTTTGGCGACAAACGCGATTACCTGCGTGGATTTGGTTACCAGGGTGGTGGCGGTCGTGAAGGATACAAAAAGAGCCAGGAAGAAATGACTATTGGTGTTGATCTGAAAGAAGCCTTGTCAGAACCAGGTCCGTGGACCTTAGGCATTGGTGGTTTCGGTGAAACCCTGCCATACCACGAAAATAAAGTGACCCTGGATAAAACGCGGAAAGACAAATGGGGATTGAACATTCTGGCTATGGATATCGAATACAAGGAGAATGAAGTAAAGATGAGAAAGGATATGAAGGATGATGCCATCGAAATGCTTACTGCCGCCGGAGTCAAAAACGTAAAGGGCCGGGAAGGCGATGGTACGCTTGGTCGTGGTATTCATGAAATGGGATCTGCCCGTATGGGTAAGGACCCGAAGACTTCTGTATTGAATAAATACAACCAGATCTGGGATGCCCCGAATGTATTCGTAACGGACGGTTCTTTTATGGCGTCTTCTTCCTGCGTAAATCCCTCACTTACGTATATGGCTTTCACAGCCAGGGCTGCCGATCATGCGGTGAGTGAATTGAAAAAACAAAATATTTAGAATTAATTTGAAAATTTGAAAATGGGTAAACAAGATTTTCAAATTCTTAAACTTTCAAAGTATCAAATTAAAGTATATGAACAGACGCGAAGCCTTATCATCTGTAGCGCTGCTGCTGGGTGGTACGATCATAGGAGCGGAAATGTTTTTATCCGGTTGTACCAATGCCGATAAAAAGATTGGTTCAGCCGGTCTTCAATTTTCTCCTGATGATATTTCTTTTCTGGATGAAGTAGGAGAAACCATTATTCCGGCGACGACTACTCCCGGTGCCAAGGAAACCAAGATCGGAGAATTCATGAAAACGATCGTGAACGATTGTTATGAAGAAAAGAATCAGAAGATCTTTGTAGATGGTATGAAACAACTGGATGATGCCAGCAGGAAAAAGAACAATAAGTCATTCCTGGAATCCACTCCGGAACAAAGGCATAACCTGCTGGTGGACCTGGATAAGGAGCAGAAAGAATATACAAACAAGAAAAAACCAGAAGATCCTGCCCACTATTTCCGGATGATGAAAGAACTCACCCTCTGGGGTTATTTTACATCAGAAGCCGGAGCTACCAAAGCATTAAGATATGTTGCAGTTCCTGGCCGTTATGAAGGTTGTATCCCTTATAAAAAAGGAGATAAAGCCTGGGCAACCTAGGGCGTTACGCCCAGGTTTTGTTGCCTCCGTTTAAGGGCTTCAGATGCCTGGGACTCTTTATCAAAAAGGCTTTGCTGGGCTTCCAGATCCTTTTTGTTTTTGTATGCATCTACCTTGGCATTCCTGAGCTTTTTCTCGTAATCGGTTTGCTTATTCAGCAATTTGTCCATTCTCTTATGGGCTTTAGCCAGGGCTGATTGATCTCCTGTGGATATATTATTTAGTTCTCTTGTTTGCTTATCCTGATCATTTTTGTTTTCCAGAAGATCTAGCTCATAGCCACGGATTTTCTTAGCGATATCTCCGGAATCATTCTTTAAATTGACCATTTTTGCCTTTACTTTTCCCAACGTTGCCTGCTTACCCAGAATTTCCTGTTGAAGTGAATAATTTAGAATATAAGGTTTAAGGCTGTCCAGGAAAACTATGGCACTACTGATAAATGAACTATCTTCTACATTGGCTGGTAAAAGGGTCTGCCCTTTTTTAACCGGCAGGAGGTTTATGATGGAAATGTCTTTTTCTGAACGACTCTTCCGGTTAATAATGAAATAGGCATCAGAAAAAACGGCTGTGTTGCTATCCAATGGCACGGACCTGAATACAACGAAATCCTTATATCGGGTATCTTTAAATCCCTTTCTGGCCATATAATCTACAACTGCTGCGGTCACCACATCTTCTTCAAAAGGGACCTGAACACCGGCAACGGTATACTGATTCTTCTGGAAAGTCAGGTTGCTGGTATAAGATTGTGCCCGGAGAGAAGGAAGGATAAAGCTGACAAGAACAACTACCAGTAGACGTTTTCTCATGACCGGGGGTTTATTATTTTAATCTATGCTTTTTAAGCAGGTTGCTGCAAATTTATAACAAGTTTATAATAAGCAGGCCCGGGGATTGTTGAAAACAACCAGCCCAGGCCTGTTCTGTCAGTCAATATTTTTCTCTGTTGTAAAGTGTCCCAGACTTGCTACACGCAGGAAGAAGTCAATTGATTTTACCTTGATCCATATCCGATATAACCTTGTGTAGCCTTACATCCGCTCTTTTCAGAGCCTCTGTA